>DASTDN010000429.1:0-17857 GCA_035710365.1 Streptomyces sp.
CCAGGTCGCGCCGATTGTGCAGCCAGCCACTCAGCCGGACGTCGGTGCCGACGTCAGAGGCGCGGAGCTCGCCGCAGGTGTGGGACCTGTACCGATGCATCGTCGTTCATCCAGTCTTCGCGGATCGGGGGCACGTTTCACTGAAACAGTCCCAGCCTACCGGGCACCCCGTGATCGCCACCCCACCCTTCCCGGCCGACGGGACCGACGGTCCGTTCCTACGGTGGCGTCTTCCGTTCACACCTTCTTAAAGTGGGGCAATGCGCACTGGTGAGTTCCTCCCCGCGGTGGGCGAGGTTCTCGCCGCACTGGGCACCGGGGTGTGGCACTGGGACACCGCCACCGGGCTGGTCTCGGTGGACTCCGAGGCCTCGCGGCTGCTCGGGCTGCCCGCCGAGTCGGCCCGCCTCACGGAGGGACAGGTACGGGCCCGGCTGCACCCCGTCGACTGGAACGAGATCATCGGCGTCATCCAGCTCGCGAGCGCCGAGGGCACCCTCGCCGAGGTCCGGGTCCGCATCATGGACGAGCAGGGCCGCGTCCTCCGCGTCGTCCGCAGCCGCTCCAAGCCCTCCTTCGACCGCGTCCGGCGGACGTACGAGCTGATCGGCTCCCTCCAGGAGGTCACGGACCCCGCGCCGGGCACCCGGGCCGGGCGCGGCACGGTCACCGGCGACTGGCGCCGGTCGCGGGAAGCGTTCCTGCTGGACGCGGGCCGTGCGCTCGCCGAGGCCCGCTCGACGCAGGAGGTGCTGCGCGTCGCGGCCAACCTGTCGATGCCGGGCTTCTCACCGGACGGCCTCGCCGTGTTCGGGGTCGAGGGCGACCGGCTGTCGATCATCGGCCACCACGGGCAGCGGCCCGGGACCGAGGGCCCGTTCACGGAGCTGTCGCTGGAAGCGGACTACCCGGCCAGCGAGGTGGTCCGCACCGGCCGTGCCGTGTACTTGTCCTCGCCCGGCCAGTACAGGTCCCGTTACCCGCTGACCTGGTCCCTGGCCGAGCGGTTCGGCCGCCGGTCCTGGGCGTTCCTGCCGCTGACCTCGGGCGGCAGGACGATGGGCGCCTGGATGGCGGCCTTCACGCACCCGGTGGCGTTCACGCCCGACGAGCGGTCCGTCCTCACCACGGTGGCCCGCATGCTGGCGCAGGCCCTGTCCCGGGCGGGCGCCGCCGACACCGCGCGGGCCCTGACCGACGGCCTCCAGCGCTCGATGCTCCCCCGCCTCGGCGGGCAGCGCATCCCCGGCATGCAGGTCACCGCACGGTACGTCCCGACCGGCGGGGGCCTCCAGGTCGGCGGCGACTGGTACGACGTCATCCCGCTGCCCTGCGACCGGTTCGCCCTCGTCATCGGCGACGTCCAGGGACACGACGTACGGGCCGCCGGTCTGATGGGCCAGTTGCGCATAGCCCTGCGCGCCTACGCCTCCGAGGGGCACCGCCCCGACGCCGTCCTCACCCGCGCCTCGCGCTTCCTGTGCGGGATCGCGGAGGCCGAGGAGGAGGACGCCGACCTGCGTTTCGCGACCTGTCTCTACATCGAGGTCGACCCGGTCACCGCCGTCCTGGAGGTCGCCCGCGCGGGACACCACGACCCGGTGATCCGGATGGCCGACGGCACGGTGCTGACGCGGACGACCGCGGGCGGGCTGCCCCTGGGCATCGACCCGGACGCCGACTATCCGACGACGCGGCTGGTGCTGGAGCCCGACGAGACACTGCTGCTGTGCACCGACGGCCTGATCGAGACGGGGGGCCACGACCTGGAGACGGGCTGGCAGCGGCTGCGGGCGGCCCTGGAGGACCACGACGGCGATCTGGAGGCGCTCGCCGACTCCCTGGTGCACGCCGTGCACGGGCCGTCCTCGCACCACACCACCGGCCCGCTGACCGACCGGCGCGAGGACGACATCGCGCTGGTGCTGCTGTGCCGGCCCGGGGACGGCTGCGGCTGCGGCACGACGACGCTCCTGCCGCGGCGCGTGCGCCGCACGATGCTGACGGTCGCGCAGGCCGAGCCCGAACGGATCGCGGCGAGCCGGCAGCACCTGCGCGAGCTGCTGCACGACTGGGCCTCCCGCGAGCAGGTGGACTCCGCGGTCCTGCTGCTGTCCGAGGTGCTGACCAACGTCCTCGTGCACACCGACCACGACGCCCTGATGGTCGCCGAGGTCTCCGGGGAGGCGGGCCGTCGCCGTCTGCGCATCGAGGTGACGGACGCCAGCGACACCCACCCGCACCTGCGCCGCCCCGGCGAGCTGGCGTCCTCCGGGCGCGGCCTGCTGCTGACCGAGGTGCTCGCGGACGCCTGGGGCGTCGCGCCGCGCGGCAAGGGCAAGAGCATCTGGTTCGAGCTGCACGAATGGGGCGTCGGCGCCGCCGCGGCCCCTGCCGGCGTGCACGCGCCACCGGCAGGGCTGTGACGGCGCAGCGGGAAGGCGCGCCGGGACCGCTTCCGTCCGGCCGCGCGGACCCGGCCTCCTCCTGGCCGCCTCCTCTTGGCCGCCTCCTCCTCAGGTCGCCTCGGGGCCGGTCACGCCTCCTCGGGCTCCGCCGGTCCCCCGGCCGTCATGCCGTGCACGGCCGGGACGGACCCGAGGCGGCCCTTCTGGAAGTCGTCGAAAGCCTGCTGCAGCTCTTCCCTGGTGTTCATCACGAAGGGGCCGTAGTGCGCCATGGGTTCACGGATGGGCCGCCCGCCCAGCAGCACGACCTCCATGTCGGGCGTGTGCGCGTCCTGCCTCTCGTCCGCGCGGACGGTCAGCGAGGAACCGGCGCCGAAGACCGCGGCCTGCCCGAGGTGGACCGGCCTGCGTTCGGCACCCACACTGCCGCGCCCGGCGAGCACGTAGGCGAGTCCGTTGAAGTCCTCGCGCCACGGCAGGGTGATCTCCGCGCCCGGGGCGAGCGTCGCGTGGATCATCGTGATCGGGGTGTGGGTGATGCCGGGACCGGCGTGGCCGTCCAGCTCACCGGCGATGACCCGCAGCAGCGCGCCGCCGTCGGCGGAGGTGAGCAACTGGACCTGGCCGCCTCGGATGTCCTGGTAGCGCGGGGCCATCATCTTGTCCCTGGCGGGGAGGTTCACCCAGAGCTGCAGTCCGTGGAAGAGGCCGCCGGACACGACGAGGTGCTCGGGCGGCGCCTCGATGTGGAGCAGGCCCGAGCCCGCCGTCATCCACTGGGTGTCGCCGTTGGTGATGGTGCCGCCACCGCCGTTGGAGTCCTGGTGGTCGAAGATCCCGTCGATGATGTAGGTGACGGTCTCGAAGCCCCGGTGGGGGTGCCAGGGGGTGCCCTTGGGCTCGCCCGGCGCGTAGTCCACCTCGCCCATCTGGTCCATCATGATGAACGGGTCGAGATGACGGTGGTTGATCCCGGCGAACGCCCGGCGCACCGGGAAACCCTCGCCCTCGAAACCGCTCGGAGCGGTCGTGACGGCAAGCACGGGACGCGCCACGGCGTCGGCCGGCGCGGTCACCCGGGGCAGCGTCAACGGGTTCTCGACAGTCACTGCAGGCATGGTCGGTACCTCCTCGTGTACGCCCAGGTTAGTTGAGCATTGAACTTCCCGCCACTCCAAACGCAAAGAACCCGGAGGGCATTCCCTCCGGGTTCCACTGAGAGGCACTATCCGGCCGCGGCACACCGCCGCGCGGGGCCGCGACCCCCTCGCCGGCTCAGCCGTACATGCGCCGCATCGCGAAGTCGACCATCTGCTCCACGGCCTTGGCGTCGAAGACGATCCGGTGCTCGCCCTCCATGTCGAGGACGAAGCCGTAACCGGTCGGCAGCAGGTCCAGCACCTCGGCACCGGTGATCACGAAGTACTTCGACTCCTTGCCCGCGTACCGGCGCAGCTCCTTGAGCGTGGTGAACATCGGGATCACCGGCTGCTGCGTGTTGTGCAGGGCGAGGAATCCCGGGTTGTCGCCGCGCGGGCAGTAGACCTTGGAGGTCGCGAAGGCCTGCTGGAAGTCCTCGGCGGACATCTGGCCGGTCGTGAACGCCCGCACCGCGTCCGTCAACGAGGGCGGGGACGGCTCGGGGTACGCCGGCGCCTGCTGCCCGTACCCGGACATCGGCTGCTGCGGCGGGGACGTGTACTGCGCCTGCGGTCCCGCGGTCTGGTCGTAGCCGTACATGCCCGCAAGAGTACTGAGTCACAGATGACCCAAACGGGGTTGCTTCTTATTACCGACGGGTAGCATCATCGTAGCTACTTGTTGGTACGTGAACTGGATGCGAGGAGTCAGTGCCTCGCCGATCTCTCAACGGAGCCGTCGCCATGGGGCACTACAAGTCGAATCTCCGCGACATCGAGTTCAACCTCTTCGAGGTACTCGGGCGCGACAAGCTGTACGGCACGGGCCCGTTCGAGGAGATGGACGCCGAGACGGCGAAGAGCATCCTTGAGGAACTGACGCGCCTGGCGGAGAACGAGCTGGCCGCGTCCTTCACGGACGCCGACCGCAACCCGCCGGTCTTCGACCCGGAGACCAACACCGCACCCGTTCCCGCGTCCTTCAAGAACAGCTACCAGGCCTTCATGGACTCCGAGTACTGGCGCCTGGGCCTGCCCGAGGAGATCGGCGGCACCACCTCGCCCCGCTCCCTGATCTGGGCGTACGCGGAGCTGATCCTCGGCTCCAACCCGGCCGTGTGGATGTACTCCTCCGGCCCGGCCTTCGCCGGCATCCTCTTCGACGAGGGCAACGACGTCCAGAAGCACATCGCGAAGATCGCAGTCGAGCGGCAGTGGGGCTCCACCATGGTCCTCACCGAGCCGGACGCCGGCTCGGACGTCGGCGCCGGCCGGACCCGGGCCGTGCGGCAGGAGGACGGCTCCTGGCACATCGAGGGCGTCAAGCGCTTCATCACCTCGGGCGAGCACGACATGTCGGAGAACATCCTCCACTACGTGCTCGCGCGCCCCGAGGGCGCCGGCCCCGGCACCAAGGGCCTGTCCCTCTTCCTCGTCCCGAAGTACGAGTTCGACTTCCGGACCGGCGAACTGGGCGAGCGCAACGGCGTCTACGCCACGAACGTCGAGCACAAGATGGGCCTGAAGGCCTCCAACACCTGCGAGATGACCTTCGGCGACCGCCACCCCGCCAAGGGCTGGCTGATCGGCGACAAGCACGACGGCATCCGCCAGATGTTCCGGATCATCGAGTTCGCCCGGATGATGGTCGGCACCAAGGCCATCTCCACCCTCTCGACCGGCTACCTCAACGCGCTGGAGTACGCCAAGGAGCGCGTGCAGGGCCCCGACCTCGCCAACTTCATGGACAAGACGGCGCCCAAGGTCACCATCACCCACCACCCCGACGTGCGCCGCTCGCTCATGACGCAGAAGGCGTACGCCGAGGGCATGCGCGCCCTCGTGATGTACACCGCCTCCGTCCAGGACGAGATCCAGGTCAAGGAGGCCGCCGGTGAGGACACCTCCGCCGAGCACGCCCTGAACGACCTGCTCCTGCCGATCGTCAAGGGCTACGGCTCCGAGAAGGCCTACGAGCAGCTCGCCCAGTCCCTGCAGACCTTCGGCGGCTCCGGCTTCCTCCAGGAGTACCCGATCGAGCAGTACATCCGGGACGCCAAGATCGACACCCTCTACGAGGGCACCACGGCCATCCAGGGCCAGGACTTCTTCTTCCGGAAGATCGTCCGCAACCAGGGCGCCGCGCTGAACTCCCTCGCCGAGGACATCAAGAAGTTCCTGGCGCTCGGCACCGGCGGCGAGGAACTGGCCGGCGCCCGCGAGCACCTCGCCAAGGCCGCCGTCGAACTGGAGGCCATCGTCGGCGTGATGCTCACCGACCTGGCCGCCACCGAGCAGGACGTCAAGAACATCTACAAGGTCGGCCTCAACACCACCGGCCTGCTGCTGGCCTCCGGTGACGTCGTCGTCGGCTACCTGCTCCTCAGGGGCGCCGCCGTCGCCGCCGAGAAGCTCGCCACGGCCTCCGCCAAGGACAAGGCCTTCTACACCGGCAAGATCGCCGCCGCGAAGTTCTTCGCCGCGAACGTCCTGCCGGGCGTCACCCTCGCCCGCAAGGTCGCCCAGGGCGTCGAGCTGGACCTGATGGAGCTGGACGAGGACGCGTTCTAGGCGACTTCGGCAAGGGCCCGTTCCCGGCGGCGGCCCGCTTTCCCCCTGGTGGGAGGCGGGTCGCCGCCTTTTGCGTACGGGATCCGGAAAATGTCCGCGCCATGTGTGACACGAGCGGTGGGCCGAGGCGTCTACCGGTCGTGGAGGAGCTGACCGCGGGGAAAGGGCGGAACCGAGTGTCGACTGCCAGCGCGCTGGAGGAGTTCCAGGGGTTCGCCCGCGCCCTCACCCCGCGTCTCTTCCGCACCGCGCTGCTGATGAGCGGCGACTGGCACCTGGCCGAGGACCTGGTCCAGACGGCGCTCGGCAAGATCTACGCGTCCTGGTCCCGGGTCCGGCGCGCCGACAGCCCGGAGGCCTACGCCCACACCGTGCTGATGCGCACCTACATCTCGCACCGCCGTCTGCGGCGCTCCGCGGAGCGTCCCGTGGCGGCCCTGCCCGAACCGTCCGCCGCCCCGGCCCCGGACAGCGCCCTGCGCGTCACCCTGCTCGCCGCGCTGGCCGAACTGCCCCCGCGCGACCGTGCCGTGGTCGTCCTGCGCTACTGGGAGGACCGCAGCGTCGAGGAGACCGCCTCGGTGCTGGGGATGACCAAGGGGTCCGTGCGCAACCGCAGCAGCAGAGCCCTGGCCCGGCTGCGCCGGACGATCGGGGACGGACAGGACTCGGTCGCCGTGCGCTGACCCCCGACACCGGCCCCGGCGGCCGGACCCCGCCCCGCGTCCCGGACCCCGACACCGGAAAGGACGGTGCACCCATGCGGCACGACGAATCCACTCCCCTCGACGGCGACCCGCGGTACGGCCCCGAGCTGTCCCGCGCCTTCGACACCGCGCTGAACGGCCTCGCGCCGCGCACCGAGTTCCTGGTGGCGGGCGCGGTGGCCCGGGGCAGCCGTACCCGCCACCGCCGGCGGGTGGCGCTGTGGAGCGCCTCCGTGACGGCGGCCGCGGCCCTGACCGGCGTGGCGGTGCTCGTGGCGCTGCCGGGATCGGCCCCGGACGGCCGGGACACGGTACGGACCGTCGCCCTGCCCGACTTCCCCGTCACCGGCGGTACCGCACCGGCGGGCAAGGAGCCGGTGACCGGTGCCGCCACGGTCGCCCTGCTGACCTCGCTGCTGCCCGGGGACCCCGCGGTGGCGAAGACCGAGTCGCGGGACAGCGACCCGGCGTACACCGCCGTGCAGACCTACGGTGAGGTGACGCTGACGGACGGGGGGACGGTCGCCGCGTGGTTCCAGGGCGGCTTCGTCCAGGAGTCGGAGCGGCGCGGGGAGGACAGCTCCGGGTGGCCCGGCGGCCGGCCCACCAGCAAGCCCGGGCCGGCCGACCCGGTCCACCTGCCGTCGCGGGCCGGACTGGGCCGGCACTACTCCTGCCCCGACGGGGACGAGGGCTGCCGGATCGACAAGCTCGGCGACGGCTCGGTGCTGCTGTTCCGGGAGCGCGGCAGCGGCTCCGGCGCCGTGCTCACCGCCGACGTACTGCGCCCGGACGGCACCCGCGTGGTGGTCACCGCCACCAGGACCGGCTACCGGGCGGCCCAGGTGCGGGCCCTCGCGACGGACGAGCGGTGGCAGCAGTGGGTCGACCCCGAGGTGAACGACACGGCTGAGGCCCCTGGCGGGACCCCGGAGGGGGCGAATGGTTGACGTGCACATGATTTCCGCCGAAGTCAGGCATTCCACATAGACGGAGCTAAGAATTCCAGGAGGGGGCATGTCGTGACATATCGCATCACACCGGACCGCTCCTTACATGGTCACGACCGGCCGACCAGAGGCTTTGACTGCTTTTCAGCCGACCTGGGAGGAAAAAGATCGACCGCCGCGCGAAATGGGACTTACCATTGGATTCGCGCATTCGAGGCAGCAGACCATCTCACGCGCATTCGAGGGGAAACCACTTCTCCCGAATGCCCAAGGAGCGGCGCAGCAGTCCGCGCAGCGGGCAGTTCCTCCAGGCCGTTCTCAGCACAAAGCACGAACCGTTCCACCTGCCTCGAATTCGCACCGGCAGCACAACGGGGGCTGCCCTTTCTCATGCGCGTGTCCGAAGTGATGCGAACCGCACAGGAAAGGGAACAGCATGCGAATCAGGAAGCTCATCGCGGCGACCGCCGTGGCGGGCGGCGCACTGTCCGCCGGCTTCGCGACGGCGGCACCGGCTTCGGCGGCACCGGCGGCGATCAACTACGACTGCACGGTGGGCGAGGTCTGCCTGTACTACAACTCCGCGGCCTATGGCTACGGCGCGGTGTACGTGCAGTACCAGCCCATCCCGGACTACGCGGGCCGCTACTTCAGCGCCGGCAACAACGGAAGTGCCGGTTCGGGCGTCGTGGTCAAGAACCACGCCGCCGCCGTCGACAGCTGGATCGGCTCGACGTTCCGCGTGTACTACAACAGCAATTACGGCTGCAGCGTGACCTGCCAGGACATCCCGGCCTATTACACCCGGGACCTGAACGCGGCGATGAAGAACAACAACGCGTCGGGCAAGGACATCTGATTCATCTCCCGACGATCCGGGGGTGCGGGTATCTGCCCGCACCCCCGGCACCGGAATCGGTCCCCGTACCGGAAGTTTTCGCAGAAGAATCGGAAGAGGCCATCATCGTGTCTCCTATAGTGCGCCGCTTTTCTGCTCTCCTGGTCTGCGCGCCGCTCCTTCTGGCCGGCTGCTCGGGCGGCGACGACTCGTCGGCGTCCGCGGAGGAGGACGCCAAGAAGCCTCCCGCCGTGGCCGAGACCCCGCAGATCACCAACGCCAACGAGAGGGCGATGCCGCTGGACACCTTCCTGCTGAACCCGGAGCAGCAGAAGACCCTCGGCGATGCCTACGCGGGACTCGTGTCCGACTGCATGAAGCGCTTCGGTTTCGCCTACACGCCTCCGCGGGAGCAGGAGCAGCGGTCCGCGGACGCCCCGACCACACGGGTCGACGGCCGCTTCGGCACCCAGAGCGCCGGGCAGGCGGAGAAGTGGGGCTACCACTCCGAGGGCGGCGTCAGCGAGGAGGACAGAGGTCCCTGGGGTGGCGCGGGACAGAAGATGACCGCCGCGATGCAGACGGCCGAGCGGGGATCGGACGACCCCAAGGAGAAGTTCGGGCCCGGCGGACAGGTCGTCAACGGCGAGACCGTACCGGACCACGGCTGTGTCGGAGAGGCGCGGAAGAAGCTCACCGGCTCGGTGGACGGAGCCCTGGCCGACGCCGAGCTCGCCACCGACCTCAAGTTCGACACCCTGACCAAGGCCCAGCAGGACGCGCGCACCCGCGCGGTGTTCGCCAAATGGTCGACGTGCATGAAGGGCAAGGGCTTCGACTACGCCCACCCGCTGGCCGCCAACGGCGACCAGGAGTGGGCGAAGACCCCGCAGCCCACCCGGCACGAGATCCGGGTCGCCACGGCCGACCAGGAGTGCCGGACGGAGCACAACGTGGTGGGTGTCTGGTTCGCGGTCGACTACGCCTACCAGGAGCGGGCCGTCGAGCGGAACGCCGAGGCGCTGGCCGGCGTCAAGAAGGACATCGACCGGATACTCAAGGCCGCCGCGACCGCGCTGGCCGGGTGAGCGCATGCGCCGTCAGACGCAGCCCGAGACGTACTCGCCGGACGCGGAGCCAGGGCCGGACACCGCGCCGGACGCGGCACCGGAGGCGGAGCCGGTCGCGGAACCGGACGCGGGGGCGGAACCGGAGGCGGGGGCGGGGGCGGAGCCAGTCGCGGCACCGGAGGCGGAGCCGGTCGCGGGACCGGTCGCCGGGGTGCGGATGACCCGGCGGCGGTGGGTGGCGGCCGTGGTCGTGGGGTCGACGCTGCTGGCGGTGGCCGGTTTCGCCGCCTCGCAGGCCGTCAAGTCCCCGGCCCAGGCCGCGGCCGACACGGAACCGCCGGCCGCGGACGTGCTGACCGCACCGGTGGAGCGGCGCGTCCTGAAGGAGACGGTCGTCCTGCGCGGCACCGTGACCGCCGGGGAGTCCGTGACCGTGACGCCGGTCGCGTCGGGCGACGAGGGCGCCACCGAACCGGTGGTGACGAAGCTGCCCGTCGAGGCCGGGGACACGGTCCGGGCCGGACAAATCCTCCTGGAGGTCTCCGGCCGCCCGGTGATCGCGCTGCCGGGCCGGCTGCCCGTGTACCGGGACCTCAAGCCGGGGGCCGAGGGGGACGATGTCGCCCAGGTGCAGAAGGCGCTGCGGGACCTCGGGCACGGCACCGGCTCCGACGCCCCGGGCACCTTCGGGCCCGGCACCAAGGCGGCGCTCCAGGCGTTCTACGCCGGGCTCGGTTACGATCCCCGGCCCGCGGTCGACGACGACGGCGAGGCCGTGGAGTCGGCGGAGCAGGGCGTACGGGCCGCCGAACGGGCCCTGGAACAGGCCGAGTCGGCCGCCGACGTCGCCGCCGCCCCGGCGGCCCCGACGTCCCCTCCGGCATCCACGGCGAGCAGGGCATCCACGGCATCCGGGGGTTCCGGTTCCGAGGAGGCCACCGGAGCCGGCAGCGGCGGGAGCGGCGGCGACGCCGAGGCCCGCCGTGCCGTGGAGTGGGCCCGGGAGGACCTGGCGACGGCCCGTCAGACGCTGGCCGACGCGCGGGCCGCCGCCGGGCCGATGCTGCCCGCCGGAGAAGTGGTGTTCCTGTCCGGCTTCCCCGCCCGGGTGGACTCGGTGTCCACCCGGGTCGGCGCCCGGGTGACCGGCGGTGTGCTGACGGTGTCCGCGGGGGAACTCGTCGTCCAGGGCCACCTCCAGGAGCGTCAGAAGGGCCTCGTCAGGGCCGGTCAGCCGGTCGAGATCCTCGCCGAGCGCACCGGCACCACCGCCGCCGGGAAGGTGCGGTCCGTCTCCGAGACCCTGGACGGGGGCCAGGAGCAGGGCGGCACCTCCGCCGAGGGCACGGACGCCGAGCGCGCCCCGGCCGCGTCCCGGGGCTATCCGGTCGTGGTGAAACCCGGCAAGCCCCTGGACCGCGCGCTGGCCGGGCAGGAGGTACGGCTGACCGTCGAGGCCGGTTCCACGGACGGCAAGGCACTGGTGGTGCCGGTCACCGCCGTGTCCGTGGGCCCGGACGGCAAGAGCGCGGTCACCGTGTTCGCGGCGGACGGCACCCGGCGCCGGGTGCCGGTGCGGGCGGGAACCCAGGGCGACGGATACGTCGAGGTGATCCCCGTGGGCGGTGGCCGGCTGGTCCCCGGCTCCCTCGTGGTCACCGGCATACGGCAGGCCCCCTCGTCCGGCGGGGGCGGCACATGAGGCCGCGCGCCCCCCTCCGCCGCCGGAGCACGCGGGAGCCGCCCGTGCCGCCGGTGTCTCCCGTGCCGCCGCCGGACGTGCAGACCCCGGTCATGGAGTTCCGCGGCGTCGGGCTGACGTATCCCGGGCCGCCGCCCGTCACCGCGCTGCGGCCCTGCGACCTGACCGTGCGGCGCGGCGAGTTCGTCACCGTGATCGGGCCCTCGGGGTCGGGGAAATCCACCTTCCTCAACGTGGCGGGACTGCTCGACGCGCCGACCGAGGGCTCGTACCTCCTGGACGGGATCGATGTCGCCGGTGCCGGGGAGGCGGCCCGCGCCGCGCTGCGCGGACGGCACATCGGCTTCGTCTTCCAGTCGTTCCACCTCATGCCGCACCGCAGCGCGCTGGAGAACGTCGCCCTCGCCATGGTCTACAACCGCTCCCCGCGCGCCGACCGCGCGGCACGGGCGCGCACCGCCCTGACCCGGGTCGGTCTCGGCCACCGGACCGGCGCCGTGCCGACCCGGCTGTCCGGCGGTGAGCGGCAGCGGGTGGCGATCGCCCGCGCCCTGGTGGCCCGGCCCTCACTGCTGCTGTGCGACGAACCGACGGGCAACCTCGACACGGCGACCGCCGCGAGCGTCCTGGCACTCCTGGACGAACTGCACGCCGAGGGCATGACCGTCCTCGTCATCACCCACGACCCGGCCGTCGCGGCGCACGGGGAGCGCACCCTCGCCATCCGCGACGGCGTCCTCGCGGAACAGACGGTCCGCGGTCCGGGCCGGCCCCCGCCGCCCGCCCCCGACGGAGCCGCCGAGTGAAGAGTCCCCGCAGCACCGACGGCACCCCGCGCGCGGACCGGCTCCGGACCGGCGCGCTGTCCTCGTTCTCCCCCCGCGACCTGTTCGGCGAGTCCCTGGCCGGGATGCTGCAGCGGCCGGCGCGGTCCGCGCTGACCGCGCTGGGCACCGTGCTGGGCGTCGGCACCTTCGTCGCCGTCCTCGGTCTGACCGCCACCACCTCCTCGCAGATCGACTCCCGCTTCGACCTGCTCGGCGCCACCGAGGTCACCGTCGAGGACATCGGCCGCGAGCAGGACGAGTTCGCCGGATTCGCCTTCCCCGAGGACGCCGACGACCGGATCGAGGCGCTGAACGGCGTCGAACACGCGGGCGTGTACTGGCAGGTGCGGCTCACCGGCGACGACACGGTCCGCGCCTCCCCGCTCGCCGACGCGCCCGGCGCCCGGGCGCAGATCCTGGCCGCCTCCCCCGGCACGCTCCGGGCCGCCCTGCCCACGGTCGCCCAGGGCAGGCTCTACGACGAGTTCCAGCAGGACAGCGCGGCCCAAGTCGCGCTCATCGGCGCCGCGACGGCCACCCGGCTCGGCATCACCACGCTGGACACCCGGCCGGCCGTCTTCATCGACGGCGAGCCCTTCACGGTGATCGGCATCATCGACGACGTCGAACGCAAGGCCGACCTCCTGCTCAGCGTGGTCGTCCCCAGCAACACCGCCGAACACATGTGGGGTGCCCCTACGGAAGGGGGCGCCAAGATGTTGGTCGCCACCAGGACGGGTGCCGCCGCCCAGGTGGCCCACGAGGCGCCGACCGCGCTGCGCCCGGACCATCCCGAGTACCTCAAGGCCACCCCGCCGCCCGACCCGCGGTCCCTGCGGACCTCGGTCACCTCCGACCTGGGCCAGCTCTTCCTGCTGCTGGCCGCGATCTGCCTGGTCATCGGCGCCGTCGGAATCGCCAACACCACACTGGTGGCGGTGCTGGAGCGCACCGGCGAGATCGGCCTGCGCCGCGCGCTCGGCGCACGCGGCCGGCACATCACGCTCCAGTTCCTCACCGAGTCCGGCACGCTGGGCGCGCTGGGCGGCCTGGTCGGCACCAGCGTCGGCGTGATCACGGTGGTCGCGGTGGCGGTGGTCCGGGACTGGACGCCGGTGGTGCACCCGGCCACCGTCGCCGCCGCCCCGGCCGTCGGCCTGGCCACGGGCCTGCTGGCGGGCCTCTACCCGGCCTGGCGCGCCGCCCGTATCCAGCCGGCGGAGGCGCTGCGCCGCTGACCCTGCCCGGCGCGGTCGCGGTGCCGCGTACGCCACGGCACCGCGACCCGCCACGGCGGCACAGCGCCTTATGGTGGCTGCCATGAGCAGCAGCGCCTCCCGCTTCGACCGCGGGCACACCGACGACCTGATGTCCTTCCTCGCGGCGAGCCCCACGCCGTACCACGCCGTGGCGAACGCCGCCGCCCGCCTGGAGAAGGCCGGATTCCGGCAGGTCGCGGAGACGGACGCCTGGGACGGCGAGGCCGGCGGCAGGTACGTGCTGCGCGGCGGCGCGATCATCGCCTGGTACGTCCCCGAGGGCGCCGCCGCCCACACCCCCTTCCGCATCGTCGGAGCCCACACCGACTCCCCCAACCTGCGGGTCAAGCCGCTGCCCGACGCCGGCGCGCACGGCTGGCGCCAGGTCGCCGTGGAGATCTACGGCGGGCCCCTGATGAACTCCTGGCTCGACCGCGACCTCGGGCTCGCCGGCCGCCTCACCCTGCGGGACGGCTCGACCCGCCTGGTGAACGTCGACCGGCCGCTGCTGCGCGTCCCGCAGCTCGCCATCCACCTCGACCGGGCCGTGTCCGCCGAGGGCCTCAAGCTCGACAAGCAGCGCCACCTCCAGCCCGTCTGGGGCCTCGGCAACGACGTCCGCGACGGCGACCTGATCGCCTTCCTGGAGGAGACCGCCGGGCTGCCCGCGGGCGACGTGACCGGCTGGGACCTGATGGTCCACTCCGTGGAGCCGCCCGCCTACCTGGGCCGCGACCGCGAACTCGTCGCCGGCCCCCGCATGGACAACCTGCTGTCCGTGCACGCCGGTACGACCGCCCTGGCGGCCCTGGCCACCGGGGCCTCCCGCACCGGCCTGCCGTCCATCCCCGTACTCGCCGCGTTCGACCACGAGGAGAACGGCTCCCAGTCGGACACCGGCGCGGACGGACCCCTGCTCGGCACCGTGCTGGAACGTTCTGTCTTCGCCCGCGGCGGCTCCTTCGAGGACCGCGCCCGCGCCTTCGCCGGCACCGTGTGCCTGTCCTCCGACACCGGTCACGCCGTCCACCCCAACTACGCCGAGCGGCACGACCCCACGCACCACCCGCGCGTCAACGGCGGCCCCATCCTCAAGGTCAACGTCAACAACCGCTACGCCACGGACGGTTCGGGCCGCGCGGTGTTCGCCGCCGCCTGCGAGAGGGCCGGCGTCCCCTTCCAGTCCTTCGTCTCCAACAACTCCATGCCCTGCGGCACGACCATCGGCCCGATCACCGCCGCCCGCCACGGCATCCGCACCGTCGACATCGGCGTGGCCATCCTGTCGATGCACAGCGCCCGCGAACTCTGCGGCGCTGACGACCCGTTGATGCTTACCAAGGCCCTGACGGCGTTCCTTGAGGACTGAACCGGCCGGCCGCGGACGCCTGTCGTCACGTCAAGTGGCGTGGCGGCCCGCGGACGTTGGCGGCGTACGGCGGGGGCTCACGCCATGGGGGCCGTACGACGTGCGGCCGGGGACGGCGCATGGGTGGTGCCGTCCCGGGTACCCGGGGTTGCGAACCGATACCACCGGCAGACCGGACCGTCCGGTCGTACCGGACGGGGCAGGGAGGCGACGCTCATGGGCCTCGGCGGATGCATCATCCTCATCGCCGTGGGAGCCATCCTCACATTCGCGACCGACTGGGACATGCAGGGAGTCAACGTCAACCTGGTGGGCCTGATCTTCATGATCGTCGGGCTGATCGGCGTGACGACCTTCACCAGCATCTACCGGCGCCGCCGGGTGGTCGTCCCACCGACGACCCAGGTCGTGGATCCGCAGGCTCCCCACCACCACCGGGACGGCTACACCGACGGCCACGGGCTGTGACGCCACCCGTGGGGGACCGAGGGAACGGCCCGGCGCCCGCGCCCCGGGCACGGGGCTGACCGGGGGCGGGCCCGGGGGCGGCCCGTCACTCGTCCGGGCCCCCGAGGACCAGCGGCAGCCGGTCCGCCCCGCCCCCGGTGACCCGGACCGGCACCCGCCAGTCCCGCCGGTGCACATGGCAGGCCGGGTACGCGTTCTCCGGGCCGTCGCAGGACGCGGCCGTGGCGGAGACGTGCAGCACGCCCTCGCCGACCGCCGGATCGAACTCCAGAGCACGCGCCAGGCCGGTGCCCGCGCCCTCCCCGGCCCGCAGCAGCGCGGGCGGCGTGGCCGACACGCGCAGGCGGGCCGACGGCCCGTGGCGGGTGCCGCTGCCCTGTCCGGCCGGCGCCTCGAAGACCACCTCCAGCCGGACCGGGCCCGGCGCCACGTCGGCCGGTGCCCGCCGGGCGGGACGCGCGACGCCCTCGCCCCGTAGCGCCTCCTCCGGCAGTCGCAGCCGGGTCAGCCGGTGCCGCGCCGACTCCACGACCACGATCCCGTCCCCGTCCAGCACGGCGCCGACCGGCTCGCGCAGATCCGTGGCGAGGGTGGTCACCTCGCCGGTCGCGGGGTCGTAGCGGCGCAGCGCGTGGTTGTACGTGTCGCACACGGCGACCGAGCCGTCGGGCAGCGCGGTGACCCCCAACGGGTGCTGGAGCAGGGCCTGTCCGGCGGGGCCGTCACGGTGCCCGAAGTCGAACAGTCCGCTTCCGACCGCGGTGTGAACCGCCCCGTCCGGGTCCACCCAGCGCAGCGCGGACGTCTCGGAGTCGGCGAGCCAGAGCCGCTCGGGCGTCGCCGCGAGCCCGGACGGCTGCGCGAACAGGGCCTCGGCGGCGGGCCCGTCCACGAGCCCCTCGCCGGTCGTCCCGGCCGTGACGGCGACGGTCCCGGCCGCCGGATCGTACGCCCAGAGCTGGTGCACACCGGCCATCGCGATCCAGACCCTGCCGCCCCACGGCGCCACGTCCCAGGGCGAGGAGAGGCTGACCTCGCGCGCGGGGCCCGCCGTGGCGTCCCCGCGCGTCCACTGCCGCCCCGTACCGGCGAGCGTGGTGACCTCTCCGGAGACCGGGTCGAGCCGCCGCAGGGCGTGGTTGACGGTGTCGGCCACGACCACCGCGCCGTCCTCCAGCAGCGCCAGCCCCTGCGGCTCGCTGAAGGCCGCCTCCCCGGCCGCGCCGTCCCGCAGGCCCCGCGCACCGGACCCGATCCGCCGCAGCACGCTCCCGCCGTCGGGCGTCAGCTCCACCAACTGGTGCCGGGCGGTGTCGCTGACCAGGATGTTCCCCGACGGCAGCAGCAGCGCCCCGCCCGGGAAACGCAGCACGGTCGGCTCGGGTTCCGGCGCCGCGTACGGCCCCTCGCCGCGGCGCAGCGTCCCCTTGGCGGCGTGCTCGGCCTCCAGCTCCGTCACGAGCCGCTCGATGGCGGGCACGTGCCCCTCCCCGGAGTGCTGCGCGACCACGTACCCCTCGGGGTCGACGACCACGAGCGTCGGCCAGGCCCGCACGGCGTACTGCTTCCAGGTCGCCAGTTCCGGGTCGTCGAGCACCGGGTGCTCCACCCCGTACCGCTCGACGGCGTCGGCGACCGCCCGGTGGTCGGCCTCGTGCAGGAACTTCGGCGAGTGCACCCCGATGACGACGAGGGTGTCCCGGTGCTTGTCCTCCAGCTCACGCAGTTCGTCGACGACGTGCAGGCAGTTCACACAGCAGGAGGTCCAGAAATCCAGTACGACGATGCGTCCGCGCAGGTCGGCGAGGCGGTACCGCTCCCCGCCGGTGTTCAGCCAGCCGCCGCTTCCGGTCAGTTCGGGGGCGCGGACGCGGGCGCGTCGTCGGGGTGCGGAGGCGGTCATGGTGCAAGGGTGACATCCGGCACCGGCCGCGGGGAGGGTGCGTCTCAGGGCCGCCGCGGCGGCTCAAGACCCAGCACCCTGTCCTTCAGCGCCGGGAACTGTTCCCGGGTCGCCGCGGCCCTGCCCGCGTCGAACTCCACCGTGAGGACCTCCTCGCCGGCGCCGGCCCGCGCCAGGACCTCGCCCCAGGGGTCGACCACGATCGAGTGACCCGCCTGGGGAACTCCGGCGTGCGTCCCGGCCGTTCCACAGGCGAGCACGAACGCCTGGTTCTCCACCGCCCGCGCCTGAGCCAGCAGCGTCCAGTGCGCCCGGCGGCGCTCCGGCCAGCCCGCGGGGACGACGAGGGTCTCGGCGCCGGCGTCGACGAGGCCGCGGAAGAGTTCGGGGAAACGGAGGTCGTAGCAGGTCGCCACGCCGATCGTGGTGTCCGGCAGCCGCACGGTCACCAGGTCCCGGCCCGCGCCCATCAGCACGGCCTCGCCCTGGTCGAAGCCGAAGCGGTGGATCTTGCGATAGGCGGCGGCGAGTTCACCGGAGGGGGAGAAGACGAGAGACGTGTTGTAGAGGGGGCCGTCGCCCGCGGTGGAGCCGCTGTCGGGTGCGGCGCGCTCGACGATCGAGCCGGCGTGCAGCCAGACGCCCG
>DASTDN010000430.1:0-10862 GCA_035710365.1 Streptomyces sp.
GGTCTCCACGGTGACCGGGACCGCCGCCCGCGCCGCCGCCCTGCGCGCCCGCCACCCCCGTGCCCTCGCCGAGGCCATGGAGGGCTTCGGCGTCGCCGAGGCCGCCGCCGCGCACGGACTGCCCGTGCTGGAACTGCGTGCCGTGTCCAACCCGGTCGGGCCGCGCGACCGCGCCGCCTGGCGCATCGGTGACGCCCTCGCCGCGCTCACGGAAGGCTTCGGGAAGCTCGCGCCCCTCCTGGAGAGTTGGAACCCACATGACCAGTGAGCCCGCCGTGACCAGCCGGCCCCCCCTGCGGATCGCCTACTCGCCGTGCCCGAACGACACGTTCGTCTTCGACGCGCTCGCCCACGACCGCGTGCCCGGCGCCCCCGCCCTCGACGTGACGTTCGCCGACATCGACCTCACCAACGGCATGGCGGAGCGCGGCGAGCGGGACGTGCTGAAGGTGTCGTACGCGGTCCTGCCGTACGTGCTCCGGGAGTACGCGCTGCTGCCGTGCGGCGGCGCGCTCGGCCGCGGCTGCGGGCCGCTCGTGCTGACCCGCGACGCGGGCACCGGCCTCACCGGCCGCACGGTCGCCGTACCCAGCGAGACGTCAACGGCGTACCTCCTGTTCCGGCTGTGGGCGGCGGACACCCTGCCGGGCGGCGTCGGCGAGATCGTCGTGCTGCCGTTCCACGAGATCATGCCGGCCGTGCGGGACGGCAAGGTGGACGCCGGTCTCGTCATCCACGAGGCGCGCTTCACCTACCGGGACTACGGCCTGAGCAAGCTCGCCGACCTCGGGGAGCACTGGGAGCGGACCACGGGCCTGCCCATCCCGCTCGGCGCGATCGTCGCCCGCCGCTCGCTCGGCCCGGACCGGCTGCGGGCCCTCGCCGACGCGATCAGGGCGTCCGTCCGCGCCGCCTGGGACGACCCGGAGGCGTCCCGCCCCTACGTCATGGAGCACGCCCAGGAGATGGACCCGGCCGTCGCCGACCAGCACATCGGGCTGTACGTCAACGAGTTCACCGCCGACCTCGGCGCGGACGGTTACGCCGCCGTGCGGGGCCTGCTCACACGCGCGGCGGCCGAGGGGCTCGTACCGCCCCTCGGCCCGGATGCACTGGATTTCCCGTAGCTGACGGGAGGACGACGCCCCTATACGTCGAGCTGGTCGGCGACCGCGCGGAGCAGGCCCGCGATCTTCTTGCCGGACGCCCTGTCGGGGTAGCGGCCCTTCTCCAGCGACGGAGTGATGTTCTCCAGAAGGGTCGTCAGGTCCTGCACGATGGACGCCAGCTCGTCCGGCTTCCTGCGCTGCGCCGCCGCCACGGAGGGTGCCGGTTCCAGCAGGGCCAGGGAGAGGGCCTGGTCACCGCGCTGCCCGGCGACCACGCCGAACTCCACGCGCTGACCCGGCTTGAGCGTCTCGACGCCGGCGGGGAGGACCGAGGAATGCACGAAGACGTCGCCGCCGTCGTCGCGGGAGAGGAAGCCGAAGCCCTTCTCGCTGTTGAACCACTTGACCTTGCCGGTAGGCAAAGCACGCACCCCATCTCACCAGTCAGCCGAACCACTTAGTCCCAGGTCAGGCTATCCAGCGTCGCTCTTGCCTGCCGTCTCCTGAAGCCTCCTCAGCTCTTTACCCTCCGTCAAGCCCGCCCACTCCAGCCGGCGGCAGCCGGCCGGTGGCGGGGGACGCGCTCGCGAGGGGCGAGGCAGGCAGGGCATATCTCAGCACATGCCCGGTGCCTCCCGGCAACGGTTTATGTCCCGGGGGCCCGTGTCGCCGGGCGGGCCGTCGGCCCGCCGCCCGCTCAGCCGTCGGCGAGTTCCGCGACACCCGTGATCCGGTGCAGCGGATAGGTGCGCACCTCGTCCGCGGTGTGGTCGTACGCCGTCACGTAGCCGCCCTCGACCCGGACCGGGGCGACGACGCGCTGGCTGGCCGCGCCCTCGGCGTTGAC
Organism: Streptomyces sp.; assembly: GCA_035710365.1. GTDB lineage: Bacteria > Actinomycetota > Actinomycetes > Streptomycetales > Streptomycetaceae > Streptomyces. The sequence continues at coordinate 1,957 of DASTDN010000430.1, forward strand.
GTAGCCGATCCACAGGGCCTCGCCGGTCAGCACGGCGGCCTGCATGGTGGCGAGGGTGTCGGCGGAGCTGGTGCGGGGCAGGTCGCCGCCCGCCGTGGGCGCGCCGCCGCCGGCCGGTCTGCGCGGCGCCGTCGCCGCGAGGTCTCCGGCGCGGACGGCGCGCAGCGCGGCGGCCAGCAGCGTCTCGTCGGGCACCGGCGGGCCCTCCGGGACCGGCTCGGGCGCGGTGCGCGGCGGGGTGCGGCGCGCGTCGGCGCGGGTGATCAGCACATCGCCCTCCGCGGACTCCGCGGCGGGCGCGTACCCCATCGCGCGCAGGCCCTCCAGCAGCGCCGCCGGGCCGGCCTGCGCGGCGAGCACGGTCGGCGCGAGACGGCGCAGCCGCAGCCCGGCGGAGCGCTTGTCGGCCAGGATCTCGTTCAGCACGGCGTCGTCGTCGCAGCGCACGTACGCCGAGGCGGCGCCCACCCGCAGGTGGCCGTGACGCCGGGCGACGTCGTCGATCAGATACGTCAGCGGCTGCGGGACCGGGGTGCGGGAGTGCTCGGCGAGGAAGGCGTGCAGGTCGGCGGCGGCCCGCCCGGCGTCCAGGGCACGGCGTACGGAGGCCGGCGTGAAGCGGTAGACGGTCGCCCCGCCCTTGGACTCCACGTCGGCGAGGACGTCCAGCGTCTCGGCGAGCGGCGGCCGCAGCGGGCCGGGCGCCACGGCCGTCAGGTCGGCCTGGAGCAGCACGTGGTCGAGCGGTTCGGGAAGCAGCGGGGCCAGCACACGCGCGGCGGAGGCGGCGGCCCCGGCCCGCTCGGCGGGGGCCGGCGGGACGAAGGGGGCGGGGACGGGCGCGGCCCGGTGGTGGACGGGAAGCTTGTCGCCGGGGCCGACGGGCCCGTCCGCGGCCGGTTCCTTCGGCGCGGGGGCCGCGCCCAGCAGGGCGCGGCCCTGGGAGGACAGGGCTCCCCGGCCGGTGACGCCGAGGAGTTCCGCCTCGGACAGGGTCCAGCGGGCCAGGCGGGTGCGCAGGTCCTCGGCGTCGCGCTGCGGGCCGCGCGGCGGGCGCTCCCAGCGCAGCCGGGCCGGCACCGACCCCGCCGACGGCGCGGCGCCCTCCGGCAGCCCCGCCAGCAGCGTCAGCACCCGGTGCCGCACCTCCGGTGCCGCCGAGCGGTCCAGGCCGGGGCCGAGCGCCGACAGGGTGCGGTCCTTGGCGTCCCGGCCGCCGACCAGGCCCGGGGTGCGGGTGGCCGTCAGCCAGGCGGCGGCGAGCCGGGCCCAGCGGTCGGCGGCGGGCATCTCGCGCCACTCGTCGTAGAAGGGGGTCACCGCGTACCGCTCGTCGGCCTCGCCGTCGGAGGCGATCAGACCGGCGGTGTAGGCGAGTTCGACCCAGAACGCGGCGACCGGCTCGGACACGTCGAGGGCGACCGCCGTCCGCTTCAGGTCGCGCACGCTCAGGCCGCCCGCGCGCAGCACCGCCGGGCCGCCCTCGTGCCAGTCCTTCAGCAGCTCGGCCACCGTCGTCAGCGCCGTGTAGGCCTGCCCGGCCGCCGTCGCGTCCACCACCTGGGGGCGGTGCGCGGCCTCGGCCGTCACGGGCGGCGGCACCGGCTCCGGCTCCCGGTGCGCCCGGCCCGCGCGCAGGTGCAGGGCCACCTCGCGCGGCAGGACGACCGTGCCGGGCGCGGTCGGCAGCAGCAGCCCGCGGTCCAGCAGCCGGCGCAGCCGCGCCGCCGGTTCGGCGGTGACCTGGCCGTACGGCGGCCCCCACACCAGGCGCTCCAGCACCTCCAGGGAGTCGTCCGGCAGCTCCGCGAGCAGTGCCGCCATCCGCCCGCGGTCGCGGAACAGCGCGGTCAGGGACGCCGCGGCGGACACCGCGTCGTGCGTGGAGGGCAGCCCGGCCGCGGCGACGATCTCCTGGATGCGGCCCGGCGACATGCCCGCCGTCGCCTCCTGCACACCCGGCCCGAGCCCGGTCGGCGAGGGGTGCTGCGGAGAGGGCGCGAGCAGTTCGCGGGCGGTCCGCACGAGCCGCAGCACGTCGTCGCCGCCCCACACCAGGGCCTGTTCCCGCAGTGTGCCGAGCGCCCGGGGCAGCGCGGCCTCGACGGCCGGGTCCCGTGCCTCGCCCGGGTCGCCGGCCATGAGCCCGAGCAGGTCGCCGTAGGCCGCCGGGTCCGGTGCCACGGCCAGTGCCTCCGCCGTCTGGAGCGCGAAGCGGTCCAGCCGTTCCAGGGCCCGCACCACCGACGCGCGCGTGCCCGCGCGGGTGGCGAGCTGCGTGACGTCCGTCGGCACGGGCGTGATCAGGTCGGGCCGGCTGCGCAGGAGGGCGGCCAGGGAGGCGTCGTCGCGGGCGCGGAGCGCTTCCGCGAGCGAACGGGGGGCCGCCGGCTTCTCCTCGGTGCTCATCCGGCCCACGGTAGCCGGTGCGGGTGCCCGGCAGGGAGGCGGTGACCGCCGTCCGGGCCCGCGCCGCCCGCCGCGGCCGGGCCCGCGCCGGGAGCCGGGCGGCGGCCGGGGCGGACTCCCGCACGCGCCTGCCGCCCTGCGCTACGGTCGTCCACCGGAACGGCACCCACCCCGGAGGGGACTGCGTGGGAATCGAGAGCGACCAGGTCGTCTACGAGTATCTGAGCCGCGTCGGCGACGTGGCGCAGCAGCGGCAGTTGCCGTCCGCGGCCCGCATGCGTCTGGTCGCCGGCCTCCGCAACGAGATCGACCGCCGCCGCGCCAGGGCCCCCGTCGACAGCCCCGCCGCCGTGCGCCGCATCGTGGCCCGGCTCGGCAGCCCCGACGACGTGGTGGACGCCGCCGCCGGGACGGGGGCCACGGCCGGCCCGGGCGACACCACCGGCACCGCCGGGGGCACCGCCACCGCCGATGTCCCGGCGGCCCGCCCCGACGCCCGGGAGACGGCCGCCGCCGTGCCCGTGCAGCGCGACGGCGAGGACGGCGGGACGCGCCGGACGAGGGGATTCCGCCGGCTCGTGCCGCGGCCCCGCCCCGCCGCCCCGGTCGTGCCCGAGCCCCCCGACGTGCCGTCCCCGCCGCACCGCGCGAGCGTCGACGAACTCGGCGACAGCGCGGACCAGCCCGACTGGTGGCGGGTGGACAGCAGCCCCTGGGGGGTCGGCGACGAGGTCCCCGGCTTCACCGGCGGCGTGGAGATCCCGGAACTGCTGAAACGGCCGCCGAAACCGAAGGATGCGGACGGGCCCGCCGCCGGCAAGAAGGACGAGGACGCGGGCGACGAGGGGAAGGACGCGGGGAAGGGCGCGGGGAAAGCGGAGAAGGCCGCGGCCGACGCGAAGGCCGGCGAGGGCGAGGGGACCGAGTCCGGCGGGGGCTCCCGGCGGCTCCTGCCGCGCCTGCCCGCCGCCGGCTGGAGCAACCCCCTCCTGCTGCTCGCCGCCGCTTCGCTGGTCGCGGGCGCGGTGCTCGGCAACTGGTGGGCGCTGCTGATCGGCTGGGTCATCGCCTACGCCTCACGCCGCCTCACGGAGAACGAGACGAAGTGGGCCGTCATGATCCTGCCCGGCCTCGCGGGGGCCGCGGGGGTGCTGTGGCTGTGGGGCCGCGCCGGGGGCCGCTGGGGCGAACCGATCGCCGAGGGCCACATGAACGACGCCGTCGCGGAGACCTGGCCGTGGGTGGTGCGGGGCGCGGCGGTGGCATCGGCGCTGTTCCTGGTGTGGCGCTCACAGCGCACGCGGTGACGGCGGGCGGCGGGGCGGCCGTGCGTGTCCTGGTGTGGCGTTCGCCGTGCATGCGGTGACGGAGGGCGGCGGGGCGGCTGTACGTGTCCTGGTTCGGCGCTTGTGGCGCACGCGGTGGGGCGGGCTGTACGCGTCCTGGTGTGGCGTTCGCCGTGCACACGGTGACGAGGGGCGGCGGGGCGGCCGTACGGGGTGAGGCCCTGGGGACGTGCGGCCGGGGTGGGGCGTCCGCTCCCCGGACGCCGCCTGCCCGCGGTCGTACCCGCTGGGCACAATGGGCCGGGTGACTTCCTCCGCGCCGACTGTCGGCTTCGACCTGGACATGACCCTCATCGACTCCCGCCCCGGCATCCACGCCTGCTACACGGCGCTGGCCGAGCGGACGGGGACGTACATCGACGCCGACCTCGCGGTGACACGGCTCGGGCCGCCGCTGGCGGAGGAGCTGGCGCACTGGTTCCCGGCCGAGGAGGTGCCGGCCGTGGCGGACCTGTACCGCGCGATGTACCCGGCGACCGCCATCGCCGCCACGCCCGCCCTGACCGGCGCGCGGGAGGCGATGACCGCGGTGCGGGAGGCGGGCGGGCGCGCGATCGTCGTCACCGCCAAGTACGAGCCGAACGCCAAGCTGCACCTCGCGCACCTCGGCATCGAGCCGGACGCGGTGGTGGGCGACCTGTGGGCCGAGCGCAAGGCGGAGGCCCTGCGGGAGCACGGCGCGGAGATCTACGTGGGCGACCACACCGGCGACGTGCGCGGGGCGCGTACGGCGGGTGCCCTGTCGGTGGCGGTGACCACCGGCCCGTGCGACGCCGCCGAGCTGCGGGAGGCGGGCGCGGACGTGGTGCTGGCCGACCTCACACAGTTCCCGGCGTGGCTCACGGGCCACGTGGCGGCACGGGGCTGACACCCGGCGGGGCGTGCGTCCGGGGCCCGGGCCCGTCCGCCGGGGGCCCGGCGGGGTCCGTCCGGCGGAGTGCGGGGCTGACGGGCGCGTGGGGTGAGGACCTGTGGCGCGGGCGCGGGGCGGGCGTCCGGGTGCGTGCCGTCGGGCGGCCCGGAGGCGTGGGCTCGGTGCCCGGTCGCGGGCGCGGGCCCGGTGTCACGCCGTGCGGGGCCCGGAAACCGTCCCTGCTCGGAGTAGGGCCCGCTGCGGGCCCGGGCCCGGTGTCCCCGCTCGCGTGAGTCCCGGGAACCGGCCCCACCCCGGGAACGCGGCCCCCACCCCGGGAACCGGACCTCCCCCCGGAACCGGCCCTACTCGGAGGCGCGGGCCTGGCGCCGACCCGCCGCGACGGACCGCAGGACGCCCGCGGCGGCCAGCACGAAGCCGACGGCCATCAGCATGCTCAGCCCGAACATGTACGTCGGGAAGGGCTTCGTGCCGAGGAACAGCGGGGCGACGGTGACGAGCGTGGCCACCGCGCCGACGAGGAAGACGATGCCTCCGGCCCGCACCAGCCCGTCTCCGGGGGCGGGGGCGGCGGAGTCCGCGGAGTTGTCGTTGCGCACGGGCCCAGGTTAGTCCCCGGCCGCGACCCGCCCCCGCCCGGCCCGCATGCCCCGGCTGCTGTGAACCGCCTCCGCCCGGCCCGCATGCCCCGGCTGCCGCGACCCGTCCGCGCCCGGCCCGCACTCCCCCGCCGCCGCGGACCGCCTCTGCCCGGCCCGCATGCCCCGGCTGCCGCGACCCGCCCCCCGCCCGGCCCGCACGCCCCCGCCGCCGCGGACCGGTGGCGTGCGAGTTCCGCTCTTGCCGGGCGCGGTACCTTCGTCGTCACGCCGATGAGGAGAGTGAACGTGAGCAAGTTCGTGCGGCCGGCACCCGAGGGCGCGGACCCGTTCGGTACGGCACGTCTGCGGCGCGGGGTGCTGGACGCCTGGGCCACCAGCCCGGCCCGGTTCCGCGAGGACGCCAACGCCGAGGAGGACCTGGTCCTCGGCGGCTACCGGGACCGCCTCGTCGTCGAACTCGCCCAGAACGCCGCCGACGCCGCCGCCCGCGCGGGCCGCCCCGGCCGGCTGCGGCTCACCCTCCGGGACGGCGTTCTGGTCGCCGCGAACACCGGCGCCCCGCTGGACGCGGCCGGTGTCGAGTCGCTGTCCACGCTGCGCGCCTCCGCGAAGCGGGACACCTCCGCCCAGCGCGACATCCCCTCCGTCGGACGCTTCGGCGTCGGTTTCGCCGCCGTCCTCTCCGTCACCGACGAGCCCGCCGTCGTCGGCCGGCACGGCGGTGTCCGCTGGTCCCTGGCCGAAGCCCGCCACCTCGCCGGCGAGACCGCCCGGCACAGCCCCGGCCTCGGCGACGAGATCCGCCGCCGCGACGGCCACGTACCGCTGCTGCGGCTGCCGTTCGCCGCCGAGGGCAGCGCCCCCGCCCCGTACGACACGGCCGTCATCCTGCCGCTGCGCGACACGGCCGCCGCCGACCTCGCCGAGCGGCTCCTGCACGCCGTGGACGACGCCCTCCTGCTCGCCCTGCCGGGCCTGGAGGAGGTGGTGATCGAGACCCGCGGAGCGGACGGCAGCCACGGGACGCGCACCCTGCGCCGCCGCTTCGAGGGCGGGCTCGTCGTCGTGGAGGACACCCGGGACGGCACCACCCACTGGCGCACGAACTCCGCGCACGGCCCGCTCACCCCCGACCTGCTCGCCGACCGGCCCGTCGAGGAGCGGCTGCGCCCCCACTGGTCCGTCACCTGGGCCGTGCCCGCCGACGCCGACGGCGCCCCGGCCGCGCCCCGCACCAGTCCCGTCGTCCACGCGCCCACCCCCAGCGACGAGCCGCTCGGCGTGCCCGCCCTGCTCATCGCCTCCTTCCCGCTGGACTCCACCCGTCGGCACGCGGCGCCCGGCCCGCTCACCGACTTCCTCGTGGAGCGCGCCGCCGACGCGTACGCCGAACTCCTCGCCGAGTGGCGGCCCGTGACGACCGGCGTGGTGGCCCTCGTGCCCGGCCCGCTCGGCAAGGGCGAGCTGGACGGCGCGCTGCGCCGGGCGATCCTCCAGCGGCTGCCCCGTACGTCGTTCCTGCCGCCCGCCGTGCCGCCCGCGCGGGACGACACCGACCTGCCCGAGTCGCTGCGCCCGAGGGACGCCGAGATCGTGGAGGGCGCCGGCGCGGACACCGTGCGCGTCCTGGCCGAGGTCCTTCCGACGCTGCTGCCCGCCGGTCTGGAGCGGCGCGTGGAACTGCGCACGCTGGGCGTCGCCCGGGTGCCGCTGACCGACGCGGTCGACCGGCTGGCCGGGCTGGCGAAGGAGCCCGCCTGGTGGCGGCGGCTGTACGACAGCCTCGCCGGAGTCGACCCCGACCGGCTCTCCGGGCTGCCCGTGCCGCTCGCCGACGACCGGACCACCATCGGGCCCCGGCAGGTCCTGCTCCCCGTTCCCGGCACGCCGGAGGCGGGGACCGACCCGGAGGTACTGGCCCGGCTCGGCCTGAAGGTCGCCCACCCGGACGCCGCGCACCCCCTGCTGGAGAAGCTCGGCGCGCTGCCCGCCACGCCGCGCGCCGTGCTCACCACCCCGCAGGTGCGGGCGGCCGTCGCCGCGTCCCTGGACGACGAGGGCGGCGGCGGCATCGGCTGGGAGGAGGACGCGCCCGACGCCGAGGAACTCGCCGACACCGTCCTCGCCCTCGTCCGCGACGCGCACCTCGAACCCGGCGACGAGCCCTGGCTGGGCGCCCTCGCCCTGCCCGACGAGGACGGTGAACTCGCCCCCGCCGGCGAACTCGTCCTCCCCGACGGCCCCTTCCACCGGGTGATGCGCGAGGGCGAACTCGCCGCCGTCGACGCCGAACTCGCCGGCCGGTGGGGCGCGGGTCCGCTCGCCGCCTGCGGTGTCCTCGTCGACTTCGCGCTGGTCCGCGCCACGGACGTCGTCCTCGACCCCGACGAACTGGAGCCCCGCGAGGGCGACTTCGCCGAGCCGGACGACGCCGGCCTGCTGGACGCCGTGGACGTGTGGAGCGAGGACGTCCTCGACCGCTTCCCCGACAGTCCCGTCCCGCCCGTCGCCACCGAACTCGTCGCCGTGCGCGACCTCGACCTCGTGGACGACGACAAGTGGCCCGAGGCCCTCGCCCTCCTCGCCCGGCCGCCGCTGCGCGACGCGATCACCCAGCCCGTGCGGGTCCTGCTCCCGGACGGCACCCACGAGGTCGTACGGTCCTACACCGCGTGGTGGCTGCGCGGGCATCCCGTCCTCGGCGGGCGCCGCCCGGCCGGTCTGCGCGCGGCGGGCGGGGACCCGCTGCTGCGCGGCCTGTACGACGAGGCCGACGCCACCGGCTTCGAGGACGAACAGGTGCTGCGGGCCCTGGGGGTGCGCACCTCCGTCGCCGCCCTGCTGGACGAGCCCGGCGGCGCCGCCGAACTCCTCGACCGGCTCGCCGACCCGGACCGCGAGGTCACCGCCGCCCAACTGCACGCCCTGTACGGGGCGCTGGCCGGTCTCGACCCGGAGCAGGTGACCCTGCCGGACGACCTGCGGGCCGTGGTCGACGGCCGGGTGGAGGTCGTGGACGCGCGCGACGCGGTCGTCGTGGACTCCCCGGACCTGCTGCCGTTCACCGAGGGGGTGCCGCTGCTGCCGGTGCGCCCGGCGCGCGCCGCCGAACTGGCCGAGCTGTTCCAGGTGCGGCGGCTGAGCGAGTCCGTCACGGGCGAGGTCACGTCCGAGGGCGTCGAGCACGACGTGCCGGAGTCGGTGCGGGTCCTGCTCGGCCCGCGCACCCCGGACACGTACGTCGAGCACGAGGAGCTCGTCGTGGACGGCGTCGAACTGGACTGGCGCCTGACGGCGGCGGGCGGCCCGGACGGCGCGGGCGTGCTGCACGCGTCGACCCTGGAGGGCGTGGCCGCCGGACTCGCCTGGGCGGCCGGTCAGTGGCCGCGCCGCTTCGAGGTCGCGGCCCTGCTGGAGGACCCGTCCCGGACGGCGGAACTGGCCCGGGACCGCTGGTTCGACTGACACGGGAGCGGGCGAGGGGAGAGGGCCGGGGCGCCGGACGGCGGCCCGGCCGACGGCGGATGTTCAGTGATCGTGAACACACGGACACACTTTCTCGACATCTGGCACAACCATTCGGTCCCGGTATGCATCTGATCACGCGAGTCAACAGACTCCACGATCACTTCTCCTGATGGAGACCGCATGCGCATACGAGCCACCGTGGCCGCC
>DASTDN010000431.1:0-8608 GCA_035710365.1 Streptomyces sp.
CCCGGGAGCGGCGGGCACGTCCACCAGTTCGCCGTCCACCCGCAGCTTGAGCCGCCGCTCCAGGCCGCGCGCCCCGTGCACGAGGTCCGGGCGCACGGCGACCACGGCACCCACGGTCAGCGCGGTGATCACGGCCTCGCCGATGCCGATCAGGACGTGCACGCCGACCATCGCGGTGGTGACCTTGCCGATCGACACCTCGGTGGTGCCGCCGACCGCGTAGATCAGCGTGAAGGCCAGCGCGGAGGCGGGCACGGAGACGAGGGCGGCGGCGAAGGACGCGGCGGTGACCGACCGGCGCGAGCGCGGGAGCACCTTCGCCAGTCCCCTGAACAGCGCGTACGCGACGACGGTGGTGACGATCGCCATGTCCGTGATGTTCACGCCGAGCGCGGTCAGACCGCCGTCCGCGAACAGGATGCCCTGCATCAGCAGGACCACGGACACGCACAGCACGCCCGTGTACGGGCCGACGAGGATCGCCGCGAGCGCGCCCCCGAGCAGATGGCCGCTGGTGCCGCCGGCGACGGGGAAGTTCAGCATCTGCACCGCGAAGATGAACGCCGCGACCAGCCCCGCGAGCGGCGCCGTCCGTTCGTCCAGCTCACGGCGGGCGCCGCGCAGGCTCACGGCTACGGCGCCGGCGGCGAGGACACCGGTCACGGCGGAGGTGGGCGCGTCTATGAATCCGTCAGGCACATGCACTGTTCGATCATAGTGGCTTGTTGCGAACTCCTTGCAAGAGCGAGGAGTCGTCAAATTGAGCCGCTGTCGAGTGGGCGGCCCGGCGAGAGCGTCTCGCATGGAAGGTGTATTACCGGAAAATACGGGACATAAAGAACGGGTGTGGAAGTCCACGGCGAGCACAGCGTGGGAGGCCGTCCGATGCCGGTAGTCGAACAGTACGCACGGGCCCGCATCGTCACGGACACCGACGACCGCGAGGAACGCGGCGCCGTCCGGGTGACGCTGCGTCACGACTCCGAGGACCCCCGGAACGTACGGGTGGGACTGCCCCCCGGTCCCGGCCCCCGGGAGTGGACCTTCGCCCGGTCCCTGCTCGAACAGGGCCTGCGGGCCCCCGTCCGGAGCGGCCCGGTGCGGGTCTGGCCGTGCGGGCGCGTCCAGACCGTGGTCGAGTTCCACTCCCGGCAGGGGTGCTCGCTCGTGCAGTTCGAGACGAAGGCACTCACGCGGTTCCTGGGGCGTACGCGCCTCGCCGCCGCCGCCGTCACCGAGGCCACGCCCGCCGACCCCGTACCCGGCTGAGCGGTCCGCGGCGCGCGGTCAGCCGCCCGCCCTCAGCAGCGCCGCGACGATCGGGCCGGCCGTCTCGCCGCCGTGCCCGCCCTGCTCGACGACGCCCGCCGCGGCCAGGTCGCCCCGGTAGGCGGTGAACCAGCCGTTCGGCTTCTCCTGCCCGTCGACCTCGGCCGAGCCCGTCTTGGCGCCGCCGCCGAGCCCCGCCATCGCCTCGGCGGCCGTGCCGTACGACGCCGTGTACGCCATCAGGCGCCGGAGCTGGCCCAGCGTGTCCCCGGACATCTGGCGCGAGGCCGTGGCCAGGCGGCGGTGGTCCACGTCGGGCGAGACCAGATACGGCTGGCGGAACGTGCCGGACTGCACGGTCGCCGACACCGACGCCATGTTCAGCGGGTTCATCCGGACCCCGCCCTGCCCGATCAGGGACGCGGCCATCTGCGCCTGCGACTGCACCGGCACCGCCCCGTCGAAGGTCGGCACGCCGATCGCCCAGTCGTTGCGGCCCAGCCCGAACACCTCCTGGGCCTGCTTCGTCAGGTCGTCGTTCTCCAGCTCCGGGGCCTGGCTGATGAAGGCGGTGTTGCAGGAGCGGGCGAAGCTCGCCGTGAACGTGCCGTCCTTGATCTCGAACTTGTCGTCGTTCTGGAACTTCCAGCCGCCGTACGTGAAGTACTTCGGGCACGGGTGCTTCTTGTCCGCCGACGCCAGGCCCTTCTCGATGAGCAGCGACGACGTGACGACCTTCATCGTGGAGCCGGGGGCGAGGGAGCCCTGGAAGGCGACGTTGAAGCCGTGCGAGGAGTTCGCCACGGCCAGGATCTCGCCCGTGGAGGGGCGTACCACCACCGCCGAGGCGCGCTCGCGCTCGCCGACCTCCTTCTCGGCCGCGGCCTGCAAATCCGGGTCGAGCGTGGTCTTCACCGTGCCCGGCGTGCCCTTGCTCAGCTCCAGCACCGTCTTGTCGGCCAGCTCGGCGGCCTCGGACTTCTTGCCGCGCAGCACGCGCAGCTCGATGCCGGCCTCGCCGCCCGCGGTCTTGCCGTACTTCTCGCGCAGCCCGTCCAGGACGCCGCCGAGCGAGGGGTACTTCTCGGCGGTCAGTTCGCCGCCGTCCCGGTCGAGGGCCTTGACCGGCGGGGTGCCGGCCTCCCCGGTGACCAGCCGGTCGCCGTCCTTCATGGCGGGGTGGACGACGGAGGCGTGCCAGTCGACGACCGGCCGCCCCTTCCCGTCGCGGACGACGGTGAGGGCGCTGTCGTAACCGAGGGGCTTGCTGATGCCGCGATGGGCGACCGTGCCCCTGACCTTGAAGGCGATCCTGTCGCCGGCGGCGCGGCCCGCGGTGAGCACGGCGTCCTTGACGCGGGCGTCCTTCGCGAACGAGGCGAGCAGCGCCCCGGCCGCCCCGGGGTCGTCGGTGACGGCGGCCGCCTCGGTCACCCTGCCGTCCTGCCAGGCGCCGAGGAAACGCCGCGCGGTGGTGGTCACCTCGTCCCGCGTCACCGGCCCCGGCCGGAACACGGTGACCGTCTGCCGGCCGTCCTGCCCGGCCCACAGCGCGTAGCCTCCGGCACCCGCCCCCACGAGCACCACCGCGACGGCACCGCCGAGCACGGCCGGCCGCCTCAGGTACCGCCCGTACCGCGTGGAGTGCTGCTCGGCGACGCGTCTTCTGTTCCCCACTGCCCTGCCCGTCCGTCCTTCGTCCGTACGACCCCTGGTTGCCCGCCTGGTTGCCCCGTCCGGCGCCCGCCGTCGGTCCAGCCGTCCCTTGAACGTCCAACGACCGCGACCACCCTAGGGTGTGCGGTCACCCTCCCGCTCGCCCCGGCGGGACCCGGCGGGGCGAGCGGGTCCCGCCGGGCGGGCCGCCCCGTCAGCTGCCGGCGGCCAGGACCGCGCGGACGACCGGGCCCGCGGCGTCACCGCCGTGCCCGCCGCGCTCCACCATGGCGGCCGCCGCGACGTCGTCCCGGAAACCGGTGAACCAGCTGTTGGCCGCGGCCTGCCCGTCCACCTCCGCCGAGCCCGTCTTGGCGCCGGTGTCGCCGCTCAGACCCGCCATCGTCGCGGCGGCCGTGCCCCGCGTGGCGGTCATCCGCATCATCTGCCTGAGCTGGGCCGCCGTGGCGTCCGGCAGGCCCTTGGCGGTGGCGAGGCGGCGGCCGTCGAGGCGGGGCGAGACCAGATGGGGCTGGCGGAACCTGCCGGTGATCGCGGTCGCCGTCACGGACGCCATGGCCAGCGGGCTCATCTGGACCTGCCCCTGGCCGATGGCGTTCGCCGCGCGGTCCGGTCCGCCGGCCGCCGGGACCCGCCCGTCGAAGGACGCGATGCCGGTCGTCCAGTCGTCGCGTCCCAGCCCGAACCGCTCCTCGGCCTCGGCCGTCAGTGACGCGTCGGTCAGCGGCTCCGCGTCGACGAGCTTCACGAAGGCGGTGTTGCAGGACCGCAGGAAACTCTCGGCGAGCGTCGCGTCGCCGTCGGCCCGCAGGCCCGTCAGGTTCTTGAACGTCTGGCTCTGCCAGGTCGCCGTGTCCGGGCAGGGCGCCGGCTCGTTCATCGAGGTCACACCGTTGTCGATGAGCATCGCGGCGGTGATGATCTTCATGGTGGAGCCGGGCGCGACCTGGCCCTGGAAGGCGGCGTTGAAGCCGTCCGCGCGGTGGTTGGCCACGGCCAGCACCTCACCGGTGCTCGGCTTGACGGCCACCACGGACGACTCGTCGTGGCCGCGCACCGCCTTCTCGGCCGCCGCCTGCACGCGCGCGCTGATCGTCGTCCGCAGCCTGCCCGGCTCGCCCTCGACGAGCGTGAGCAGCGGGGTGTCCGGGGTGTCCTCGGCGGCGTGCCGGACGGCCAGCCCGACGGCGGGTTCGCCACCCGCCTCGTCGCCGTACCGGGCCCGCAGCTCGTCGAGGACCGGCCCGAGCGACGGATACTTCTCCCTCGTCAGCACGGCACCGTCGCGGTCGACGGCCTCGACCGGCGGATCGGCCGACTCCTCCGTCACCAGCGTGTCGCCCTCCCCCAGCTCGGGATGGACGACCTCCGGGTCCCAGCCGACCAGCGCCCGCCCGGTACTCACCCCGCGCACGACGGTCAGCGAGCTGAGGTAGGTGAGCGGTTTCGACGCCCCCTCGTACGACACCCTGGCCCTCACGGTGAATGGCACGGTCGTCCCGCTCGCCTTCGCGGGCGTGATCCGTACGTCCGTGACGTGCGCGTCCTCGCCGAAGGCGGTGAGCACCGGCTCGGCCGCGGCGGCGTCGTTCGTGTACGACGCGGCGGTCACGGCGTCACCGCTCTCCCAGGCGGCGAAGAACTTCCCGGCGGTCTCCCGCACCTCGCCCCCGCCGGGCGTCCCGGACGCCACGGCCACCGGATCGCCGTCTCCGCCGCCGCCCCCGCTCAACGCGCTCGCGATGTTGAACACGCTGTACCCGGCCCCGCCCACCATCACGGCGAACACCCCGCCGACGAGCCCGGCCTTCACCCCCGTGCGCACGACGCGCCCCCTCCCCCGTGACCCCGCCTCACGCCTTCTTGAACATGTTCAGAAAAGGCGACCGTGTGAGCACTCTATGGGCGGGGTGTGACAGAAGGGGATGGGAGGCCACCGAACTTGACCGAACGGAGATCCGGACCGGGCCGACACCGACACCGTCCGGCCGACCGGAGCGACGCCGGGGGAGCCGCGGCGCCGACGACGACCACGACGGCGCGGCAGCTCACCGGCCCGTCGCCGCACGCCCGCCTAGACCCACGTATCGAGCCACATCCGCGCCCGCCAGTCGTCGATCGGGATGGCGGTGCCGGTGTAGATGGGCCAGAAGTAGATGAAGTTCCACGCGATCAGCAGGACCAGTACCCCCGCCGCCGTCGCGCCCGTCACGCGGCGGGTGTCCGTGGAGCGGGCGGGGCCGATCAGGGCGCCCAGGAGCATGGCCAGTGCCAGGCACAGGAACGGGAGGAAGACCACCGCGTAGAAGTAGAAGATCGTGCGTTCCTGGTACAGGAACCAGGGCAGGTAGCCGGCCGCGATGCCGCAGGCGATCGCGCCCGCCCGCCAGTCCCGGCGCAGGGCCCAGCGCCACAGGACGTACAGCAGCGCCGCGCCCGCCACCCACCACAGCAGCGGTGTGCCGATCGCCAGGACCTCGCGCGCGCACTTGCCGCCCGCGTCCACGGGGCAGCCGTCCTTGCCGGGGGCCGGGGACTCGTAGAAGTACGACACCGGGCGGCCCGTGACGATCCAGCTCCACGGGTTCGACTCGTAGGTGTGCGGCGAGGACAGCCCCACGTGGAACTCGTACACCTGGTGCTCGTAGTGCCACAGGCTGCGCCACCAGTCGGGGAACAGCCACGACCAGGCGCTGTCCCTGCCGTCGGTGGCGGCCCAGTCGCGGTAGTAGCCGCCCTTGCCGTTCGCCGCCGACAGGATCCAGCCGGTCCACGAGGCGAGGTAGGTGACGACCGCGAGCGGCACGGTGGCCAGGAACGCCAGGCCCAGGTCGTGCCGGACCACCGCCGCGTACGGGCGCCGCGCCCCCGCAACCCGGCGCGAGCCGACGTCCCACAGCACCGTCATCACGCAGAACGCGACCATCACGTACAGGCCGTTCCACTTCGTGCCGATCGCCAGGCCCAGCATGAGGCCCGCCGCCCAGCGCCACGGGCGCCACAGCAGCGACGTCGTCTCCGCCGCGTGCGCGTCCGGCCGGACCCTGCCCTCCTCGTCGGCGGGCAGCGCCGCGGCCAGCCGTGCCCGCGCCCGGTCCCGGTCGACGACCAGGCAGCCGAACGCCGCCAGCACGAAGAACATCAGCACCCCGTCGAGCAGCGCGGTGCGGCTCATCACGAAGTGCAGCCCGTCCACCGCCATCAGCGCGCCCGCCAGGCAGCCGAGGAACGTGGACCGGAACAGGCGGCGGCCGATGCGGCACAGCATCAGCACGGACAGCGTGCCGAGCAGCGCCGTCATGAACCGCCAGCCGAACGGGTCGAAGCCGAACATCAGCTCGCCCAGCCCGATGACGTACTTGCCCACCGGCGGATGCACGACGTACGCCGGGTCCGACGGGATCGGAACGTTCCCGTTCGTCGACAGGATGAGGTCGTTGGCGTTCTTCTCCCAGTTGACCTCGAAACCGCGGTGGACCAGCGCCCACGCGTCCTTCGCGTAGTACGTCTCGTCGAATATCACCGCCTTCGGGCTGCCCAGGTTCCAGAACCGCAGGACCCCGGCCAGCAGCGTCACGAGGAGCGGGCCGAGCCACGCCGACCAGCGCACCAGCCGCGTGGCCGGCGGCTGCGGCAGGCCGAGCGCCGCCCACAGCCGCGGGCCCGGCCCGGTGTACGGCGGCACCAGCCGGTCCCGGACGTCGCTCACGGGGCGTGCCGTGTAGCCGAAGCGGCGCAGGCGCTGCTGCCACGACAACCGCTCGTCACGCGGTTCTGGGCCCTGCCGGGCGTCCGTGGGGGACGAGGAGGCGGTACTGGTCACCGCGCCATCGTAGGGAACGGTGCTGCGGGAGTCCCGCGCATGCCCGTACCGGACCGGCCGCGCGTGCCGGACCCGGGCCCCGCGCGGGGCCGGGTCCGCCGCGGCGGGACGCACGCGCCGGACCGGGGCCCCCGCCGCGGCGCGGTGCGGATGCGCGGGCCCCGCCGCCCCCCTGCGAGGATGGGACCCGTGACTGGAACCGGAACCCTTGTCCTCGCGGGCACCCCCATCGGCGACGTCCGGGACGCCCCGCCCCGGCTCGCCGCCGAACTCGCCGACGCCGACGTCGTCGCCGCCGAGGACACCCGCCGGCTGCGCCGCCTCACGCAGGCCCTCGGCGTCACACCCCGGGGGCGCGTCGTGTCGTACTTCGAGGGCAACGAGTCCGCCCGCACGCCCGAACTCGTTGCGGAGCTGGCCGGCGGCGCGCGGGTGCTGCTCGTCACGGACGCCGGGATGCCGTCCGTGTCCGACCCCGGCTACCGGCTGGTCGCCGCGGCCGTCGAGAAGGACGTCCGGGTCACCGCCGTGCCCGGCCCGTCCGCCGTGCTCACCGCGCTCGCGCTGTCCGGGCTGCCCGTCGACCGGTTCTGCTTCGAGGGATTCCTGCCGCGCAAGGCGGGCGAACGGCTGTCCCGGCTGCGCGAGGCCGCCGGCGAACGCCGCACCCTCGTCTACTTCGAGGCGCCGCACCGGCTGGACGACACCCTCGCCGCCATGGCCGAGGCGTTCGGCACCGAGCGGCGCGCGGCGGTCTGCCGGGAACTGACCAAGACGTACGAGGAGGTCCGGCGCGGCCCGCTGGGCGAGCTGGCCGACTGGGCGCGCGAGGGCGTGCGCGGCGAGATCACCGTCGTCGTCGAGGGCGCCCCCGACAAGGGGCCCGGCGAACTGGACGCGGCCGAGCTGGTGCGCCGGGTGCGGGTGCGCGAGGAGGCGGGGGAGCGCCGCAAGGAGGCCATCGCCGCCGTCGCCGCCGAGGCGGGCCTGCCCAAGCGCGAGGTGTTCGACGCGGTCGTGGCGGCCAAGAACGCCGCCACGGGCTGAGCCGGGCCGCAGCGGCGGCGGACACGGCAGGACCGGCCTCGGCAACGCCCGGGGCGCGGGCTCGCCATGGGCGGGCAAAGGCACCGGCCCCAGCGGCAAGCAACGCCCAAATCGGGGCCAACAGTCGGCAGATCGGGTGCACTTGGGCCGGCCGCGCAGTCCACTGGAGGTATGGACGAAACCGCAGGAACAACCGCCGTGGTCCACGAGTCCTACTCCTTCGCCTGCATGCGCTGCGGGCACGGCTGGGAGCAGTCGTACGAGATAGAGCACCACATCGACGGCGAGGGCACCGAGTTCGTCATGTACGTGACGGGCGGCCGGGTCGTGCCGTCGCCGCTGCGCCGCCCCACCTGCGGCCACTGCGACAGCCACGTCGTACGCATCATGCGCGCCGGACAGGTCGCCTCCGCCCTGAACGCCGCCCGCCGCACGCCCCCCGCGGCCCCGGCCACCCGCCACCCCTGGCATCTCTCCGACCTCCTGCACCCCTTCCAGCACCGCCGGGCCGGCTGACGCCCCGGCCGGGGAAACGGCGGGACGCACCGCTTCCGTAGGATCGGTGCATGCCTGCCCACACCGCCGCCGGCCCGGCCGGCAAGAACGCCGCGCCGCCCCTCCCCGAGCCGCTCCGGGTGCCGGTCGCCGACTCCCACACCCACCTCGACATGCAGTCGGGCACGGTGCGGGAAGCGCTCGCGAAGGCCGCCTCGGTCGGCGTGACGACGGTCGTGCAGGTCGGCTGCGACCTCGCCGGCTCCCGCTGGGCCGCCGAGACCGCCGCCGCGCACG
>DASTDN010000432.1:0-5051 GCA_035710365.1 Streptomyces sp.
AGTTCGTGTCGCTGCCCGCGGACCATCCGGCCACCATGAAGCCGGGGGTGGACGTACGGGATCTGGCTACGGACCGCTGGATGATCGACCCGAGCGTCGACGGCGAATGGGACGCCGTGCACCGCATGTTCCGGTCCGCGGGCGTCAGCCCTCCCGTGCTGTCCGGCGATTACCACACGGCCTCCGCACTGGTCGCGACCGGCGAGGTCGTCACCGTGTGCCAGCCGTCCTGTCAGTCCCGACCCGACATGGCCGTACGCCGTCTGCACGGCGACCCGCTCGGCGTACGGCTGCTCCTCGCGGCCCGTACGGAGAACCGGCTGGACGGGGTGCTGCCCGCGCTGGAGGAGGCGTACTGGGAGGTGGCGCGGCAGGCACCCGCCTACCGGGAGTGGCTGGAACTCGACGGCGCCCACCCGCCGGTTCCGGCCTTCCCCTGCCCCCTCCCGTAGCTCTCCCGCCGCGTCCCCGCGGTACGTGCCCGCGGCGGCACCCTCGGCGGACGCGGCGGCGGCCGGCCGCGCGGCGGCGACCCCGGCCGCGCCCGCCCCGGCGGCGGCGACCGTGACAACGGCGGCGGCCCGCAGCACCGAGCGACGGCTGATCGCGGAGGCGATGACATCGCCCGCGTACGCGTTGCCGCTGGTGTTGGGCACCTCGTGGAAGCACGCGTCACCACACCGGAAACGGCAGGTCATGGCGGACCGGCCGCCGGGCTGGGAACCGGACGGCGTTCCGATCAACGGCAGCAGCTTGGGCACTCTGTACTCCCTCGGATTCCTGCGGTGTCAGCGTGACCGTAGGGGCACATACGTGCGGGAGCCGGGCGGCGGAGTGAACGCGGGGTGAATCAGTGGCGTCCGGGGGACACGCGAGGCGGAGCGGGCCCGCGCGCCGGGAGAAGGCCGAATACCGACCCTTGACATGTCGCCCGTACGGACCTCAGACCCACCCGAAGATCGCGGCGAAGGGCCGCTAACCTTACGTGTCCGTCCTGGCCAGGGATTGACGGGCATCAACTCACGCGAAGGGTTGCGCACATGGGCATTCTCACTCTCCTGCGGAACGCATTCGGTCGGTCACGCAAAGCACGGACCGCCGAGGCGGAGGGTGTTGCGCCGGAAGCGACACCCTCGGAACCAGGGGCGGCGGAGCCGACGACGGCGAAGCCGGAATCGGCCATCTCGGAGCGGCGGACAGCGGAGCCGCCGACCCCGGAGGCCACCATTCCGCCCCAGTCGTCCTCCACCAGGGACAAGGACTCGCTGGACCCGGTGGGCTCCCGCCGGACCGACCACGACCTGGTCGCGGCGGCCTTCGACAACGTGACCGTGCCGAGCCCCGCGAAGCCGCGGGAGGAGAAGCGGAAGGCCGCCGAGCACTCGCCGGAGAGCGAGCGGACACCAGCCGCCGAGGACTCGCCGGAGGTCAAGGACACTCCGGCGGTCGAGGACACGCCGGTGACGGACACGCCGGTGGCCGAGGAGCCCGCCGTGGACGAGCGGGCGGCCGACGAGGCTCCGGAGGCGGACGAGACACCGGCGCCCGACGAGACACCCGAGGCCAAGGTGCCCGCGGACACTCCGGTGACCGAGGGCACTCCGGTGACCGAAAAAGCTCCGGTGACCGAGGACGCGCAGACGCCGGAGCCCGGGACCGAGCCGACCGCGGTGGCGGAGACCGCCGCCGAGGATGGGACCCCGGCGCCGGAGGATACGGCCGCTGCCGAGTCCCCGTCGGCGGAGGAGGCCCCCGAGCCGAAGGCCGCCGCGGTGGAGGACACCACGGCGGAGGACACCCCGCGGGCCGGGGAACCGGCGTCCACGGAGGAAGCCGAGCCCGAGACCACCCCGGCAGCGGAAGCGGCGGCCCCGCTGACCGAGGCCCCCGAGACGAAGCCGGCCCCGAAGCCGCAGGCCGAGACCGAGGCGAAGTCCGAGACCGAGGCGAAGTCCGAGGCAACCCCGGAAGCCGAGACCGAGGCCAAGACCGAACCGAAGGCCGAACCGCAGGCCGAACCGAAGGTCAAGGCGGAGCCGCAGGCCGAAACCGGGACCAAGCCTGAGGCAGAGCCGAAGGCGGACACGAAGGCGGACACGAAGGCGGACACGAAGGCTGAGTCAGAACCGACAGCCGACCCGGAAGCCAAGCCGCTGCCGACGGCCGAGCCGAAGACCAAGAGCAAGACCGAGCCGCAGCCCAAGACCGAGCCGCAGCCGACCGCCGTCCCGAAGACCAAAACCGCCCCGAAGGCAAAGGCCGACGCGAAGGCAAAGGCCAACCCCAAGGCAAAGGCCGACGCGAAGGCCAAGCCCGAGCCGAAGGCGGGCACCACGCCCGACGGCGGAGCCGAGGCCGAGCCCACCCGGGCGGAGGCCCCGCACCCCACGGCCACCGCCCCCATCCCCACAGCCGTCCCCGCGACCCTCGCCACCGCCTACACCGCCGCGGCCGACGCCCTCGCCGCCCGCGACCTCACCGGCACCCGCGCCAAGGTCTACCTCGTCCTCGACCGCTCCGCCTCCATGCGCCCGTACTACAAGGACGGCTCCGCGCAGGCGCTCGCCGAGCAGACCCTGGCCCTGGCCTCCCACCTCGACCCGGACGCCCCGGACACGAGGCTCCACGTCACCTTCTTCTCCACGGAGGTGGACGGCACCGGCGAGCTGACCCTCGCCGACCACGAGGACAGGATCGACACCCTGCACGCGGGCCTCGGCCGCATGGGCCGTACGAGCTACCACGTCGCCGTGAAGGAAGTCCTCGCCAGGCACACCAAGACCGCCGGGAAGAAGACCCCGGCCCTGGTGATCTTCCAGACGGACGGCGCCCCGGACGCGAAGACCCCGGCCACCCAGGCCCTGACGGCCGCGGCGAAGAGCCACCCGTCCGTCTTCTTCTCGTTCGTCGCCTTCGGGGACCCGGAGAACAAGGCCTTCGACTACCTCCGCAAGCTGAAGACCCCGAACACGGCGTACTTCCTCGCGGGCGAGACCCCGCTGGAGCTGACGGACAAGGAGCTGTACGAGGCGGTACTGGCCACCTGGCGCCCGTAGCCCTCCCCGCCCCTCACGCCGCAGCCTGGGCCGCCCCCTTCCACGCCATGAAACGGAAGGCGGGCGGCCCAGGTGTCTCGGCTACGATTTCAAGGTTCGCGAACACCGACCCGGGAGCAGCCAAACCATGGCTCGACACCTCATCACCAGCGCCCTTCCCTACATCAACGGGATCAAGCACCTGGGCAACATGGTGGGGTCCATGCTCCCGGCGGACGTGTACGCGCGCTATCTGCGCCGCCGCGGCCACGAGGTCCTCTACATCTGCGCGACGGACGAGCACGGCACCCCGGCCGAACTGGCGGCCAAGGAGCGCGGCCTTCCGGTCGCGGACTTCTGCGCCCAGGCGCACGACGCGCAGAAGGCGGTCTACGACGGCTTCGCGCTCGCCTTCGACTACTTCGGCCGCAGCTCCTCCCCGCAGAACGTCGAGATCACCCAGCACTTCGCCCGCCGGCTGAACGAGAACGGCTTCATCGAAGAGCGCGCCATCCGCCAGGTCTACAGCCCCGCCGACGGCCGCTTCCTCCCGGACCGCTACGTCGAGGGCACCTGCCCGCACTGCGGCTACGACAAGGCCCGCGGCGACCAGTGCGAGAACTGCACCCGCGTCCTCGACCCCACGGACCTGATCGACCCCCGCTCGGCGATCTCCGGCAGCACCGCCCTGGAGGTCCGTGAGACGAAGCACCTCTTCCTCCTCCAGTCCAGGCTGCAGCACGAGGTCGAGGAGTGGGTCGCCGCCCACGAGCAGGAGTGGCCGCACCTGGCGGCCTCCATCGCCCGCAAGTGGCTGACGGAGGGCCTGCACGACCGCGCGATCACCCGCGACCTCGACTGGGGCGTCCCCGTCCCGGCGGACACCTGGCCGGACCTGGCGGCCGAGGGCAAGGTCTTCTACGTGTGGTTCGACGCTCCGATCGAGTACATCGGCGCGACGAAGGAGTGGTCGGACCAGGACCCGGAGAACAGGGACTGGAAGTCCTGGTGGTACGAGGCGGACACCGGCGAGAACCCCGTCCGCTACACGGAGTTCATGGCGAAGGACAACGTCCCGTTCCACACGGTGATGTTCCCGGCCACCGAGCTGGGCGTGCGCGAGCCGTGGAAGAAGGTCGACTACGTCAAGGCCTTCAACTGGCTGACGTACTACGGCGGGAAGTTCTCCACGTCACAGAAGCGCGGCGTC
Organism: Streptomyces sp.; assembly: GCA_035710365.1. Lineage (GTDB taxonomy): Bacteria > Actinomycetota > Actinomycetes > Streptomycetales > Streptomycetaceae > Streptomyces. The sequence goes on from DASTDN010000432.1 coordinate 4,246, forward strand.
TTCACGGACCAGGCGCTGGAGATCCTCCCCGCCGACTACTGGCGCTACTTCCTGATGGCGAACGCCCCCGAGTCGGACGACACCTCCTTCACCTGGGAACACTTCACGACCACGGTCAACAAGGACCTGGCGGACACCCTCGGCAACTTCGTCAACCGCGTCCTGTCCTTCTCCAGGAAGCGCTTCGGCGACGAGGTCCCGGAGGGCGGCGCACCCGGCGAGGCGGAGACGCGGCTCGGCGAGGAGATCGCCCGGCTGCTCGCCGAGTACGAGCGGCAGATGGAGGCCCTCCAGTTCCGCAAGGCCGCCGCGGCGCTCCGCGCCCTGTGGTCGGCGGGCAACTCCTACCTGGAGGAGAAGGCCCCCTGGCTGGAGATCAAGACCGACAAGGACGGCGCCGCCCTCACCCTGCGCACGGCGATGAACCTGATCCACCTCTACGCGGTGGTCTCGGAACCCTTCATCCCGACGTCTTCGGCGGCGATGCGCGCGGCGTTCACCCTGGCGGACGACACGGCGACGTGGGTCTCCCCGGAGGAGGCCCGCGCCCTCGCCACCGTCCCGACCGGCACCCCCTTCACGGTCCCCCCGGTCCTGTTCGCCAAGCTCACGGACGACGACCTCACGGAGTACAAGCACCGCTTCGGCGGCGGCGACCCGCAGTGAGACCCTCCCGTCCGTGACCTCCGTCCCGCTGCCCGCCGACGTCCTCGACGTCGGCGGGCGCTTCCCGCTCGTCCTCGCGGGCGACTGCGCCGTGGAAACGTACGGCAGGGCGGCGGGCCGGCTCACCGACCCCCGCGTCG
>DASTDN010000433.1:0-3863 GCA_035710365.1 Streptomyces sp.
AGCATGCGCCGCAGACCGAACCCGGCGTGCTCGGGATCGCAGATGACGCTGCCGGGCAGGCGGCGCTGGATCTCGTGCGCGGTCTGTGTCTTGCCGCCGCCGAAGGGGCCGTTGATCCACAGAAGCATGCGCAGACCCTACCGATCGCCCGTGCGAACCCGTCGGCCGATCCCCTCCGAGCGTCCGTCGGCCGATCCCCTCCCGGGCGCCCGCCGGCCGCGCCCTCGCAGGGCGCCGGAGGAGGCCGCGGGCCGAGCGGCGGGCGGAATCCGTCCCCGGGCCCCTCAGCCGAGCCCTCCCGCCCGCACCAGGCCCGTCTCGTAGGCCAGCACCACCACCTGCACCCGGTCCCGCAGGCCCAGCTTGGTGAGGATGCGGCCGACGTGTGTCTTCACGGTGGCCTCCGACAGGACGAGCCGGGCGGCGATCTCCCCGTTGGACAGGCCCTGCGCGACCAGCACCATCACCTCCCGCTCGCGCCCGGTGAGCCGCGCGAGGCCCTGGTGTCTGGGCCGCTGCCCGCCGCCGGGCAGCATCGGCGCGAAACGGTCCAGCAGGCGGCGGGTGGTGGACGGCGCGACGACCGCGTCGCCGCTGTGCACGGCGCGGATCGCGGAGAGCAGTTCGCCGGGCGGCACGTCCTTGAGCATGAAGCCGGACGCGCCCGCCTTCAGCGCCGAGAAGGCGTACTCGTCGAGGTCGAAGGTCGTCAGGATCAGCACCTTCGGCGGGTTGGGCGCGGCGCAGATGCGGCGGGTGGCCTCGACACCGTCCAGTTTCGGCATGCGGACGTCCATCAGGACGACGTCGGCGTCCGCCCCCGCGCCGCCCCCGGCCGGGGACAGCACCTGGATGGCCTCCACTCCGTCGCCCGCCTCCGCGACGACCTCCATGTCCGGCTGGGCGTCGAGCACCATCCGGAACCCGGTGCGCAGCAGCACCTGGTCGTCGACGAGCATCACGCGGATCGCCATCGGGGCCTCTTCCGTTCTCGGTCGGTCGGTCTGCCGGTGCCGGTACCGGCTCCCGGGGCTGTGACAGGTGTCAACAGCGGGCGTGCGTCGGTGTCAGTGCGCGGGTTTGAGCGGGAGCAGCGCGCTGATGCGGAATCCTCCGCCGGGGCGCGGGCCGGCGTCCAGCGTTCCGCCCACCATGCCCACCCGCTCGCGCATGCCGATCAGGCCGTGGCCCCGGCCGTCGAGTCCGCCGTCCTCGTACAGCTCGTGCGGGGCGCCCTTGCCGTCGTCCTCGACGAGCAGGCCGAGGCCGTCGTCGAAGTACACCAGGCGCACGCTGGCGCCCGCGTCCGGCCCGCCGTGCTTGCGGGTGTTGGTCAGCGCCTCCTGCACGATGCGGTACGCCGTCAGTTCGACACCGCTGGGCAGCGGGCGCGGCGTGCCCTCGACCTTGAAGTCGACGGGCAGCCCGGCGCCCCGGCACTGCTCCACGAGGTCCTCTATCTGCTCGACGTCGGGCTGCGGCACGTACTCTCCGGCCTCCCGGTGCTCGCCCGTGCGCAGCACCCCGAGCAGCCGGCGCATCTCGGCGAGGGCCTGCCGTCCGGTGGACGAGATGGTCTCCAGGGCCTTCTTGGCCTGGTCGGGCGCGGCGTCCAGGACGTAGGCGGCGCCGTCGGCCTGGACGACCATGACGGAGACGTTGTGCGCGACGACGTCGTGCAGCTCGCGCGCGATGCGGGCCCGTTCGGCGGCGACGGCCACCTTGGCCTGGGCCTCGCGCTCCATCTCCAGCCGGGCGGCGCGCTCCTCCAGTTGGGCGAAGTAGGCGCGGCGGGTGCGCATGGAGTCGCCCAGCACCCAGGCGAGGACGAACGGCACGGTCAGGAACACGGCGGTGGCGACGTTGCCCCCGACGCCCGTGTAGTCGTTCGGCCAGCGCACCTGGGCGACGGCCGCGGCGCACAGGCCGGCGCCCAGCGCGAGCCGGGACGCCCAGCGCGTGCCCTCCGCGGCGACCGTGTAGATGATCACGAACATGCCGAAGTCGGCCGCCATCGTCCCGACGTCCAGCACCAGTTGCCCGAGCCCCACCGCGACCGCGAGCAGCAGCATCCGTTCGGGCATGCGCCGCCGCAGGGCGATGACCAGGCACAGCAGCACGATGACGGAGGCGACCGCGAGGGGCGGATCGGCGCCGTTGTTGTCCTGCCGCGGGCCCTCGCCCACCACCGCGAGCCCGGCCAGGACGACGGCCCAGAAGGTGTCGACCCCGGTCGGGTGCCTGCGGAGGAAGTCATAGAGGCGCTGCACATAACCCAGCGTAGGGAAGCGTGCCGGGTGCGGGAGTCAGCCCGGGGGCCGATCCGCACTTCCGCGGCCTACTCCCCAAGGTGGATGATTCGAGCCGCCGTGCGCTTAGCCTGGCCCGATGGCGACGGACAGGGGCGGTGAGGGCCGGGGCTGGCGGGCCGCCGCCCGCGAGGCGCTGTACGGGCCCGGGGGCTTCTACCGGCGCGAGGGACCGGCGGGGCACTTCCGCACGTCGGTGCACGCGTCGCCGCTGTTCGCCGGGGCCGTGGCGCGGCTGCTGTGCCGGGTGGACGAGGCGCTGGGCGGACCCGGGGAGCTGGGGTTCGTGGACATGGCGGCCGGGCGCGGTGAACTCGTCACCGGGGTCCTGGCGGCGCTGCCCGCCGGTGTCGCGGCCCGCACACGCGCGTACGGCGTCGATCTCGCCGCCCGGCCCCCGGGACTCGATCACCGGATCGAGTGGCTCCACGAACCCCCGCACGGCCTCACCGGTCTGCTGTTCGCCAACGAGTGGCTGGACAACGTGCCCGTCGACGTCGCCGAGGTGGACTCCGGCGGTGCCGTCCGGCGCGTACACGTCGGCCCGGACGGCACCGAACGGCTCGGGGAGCCGGTCACGGGCCCGGACGCGGACTGGCTGGCCCGCTGGTGGCCCCTGCCCGCCACCGGGGCACCGGGAGCAGGAGAGGACGGAGAAGCCGGAGAGGGTCTGCGGGCCGAGATCGGGCTGCCGAGGGACGAGGCGTGGGCGTCGGCGGTCGGCACGCTCACCCGGGGCCTCGCCGTCGCCGTCGACTACGGGCACACGGCGGGCACCCGCCCGCCGTTCGGCACGCTCACCGGCTTCCGCGCGGGCCGCGAGGTCCCGCCCGTGCCGGACGGGTCCTGCGACATCACCGCGCACGTCGCCCTGGACGCGGCCGTGGCGGCCTGCACGCGGCCCGGCGGGCGCCTGCTGTCCCAGCGCGCCGCGCTGCACGCCCTCGGTGTCACGGGTGACCGCCCGCCGCTCGCCCTGGCGTCCGCGGACGCCGCCGCCTACGTGCGCGCCCTCACGCGCGCGGGCGAGGCCGCGGAACTGACCGCCCCGGGCGGCCTCGGCGACTTCGCCTGGCTGCTCCAGCCCGTCGGCCTCGCCGGGCGGAGCGCCGCCGGCCTACTTGTCGATGTCGCCGACGACGAAGAACATTGACCCCAGGATCGCCACCATGTCCGCGACGAGCGTCCCCGGCAGCAGCTCCGTCAGCGCCTGGATGTTGTTGTACGACGCCGACCGCAGCTTCAGCCGGTACGGCGTCTTCTCGCCCTTGCTGACCAGGTAGTAGCCGTTGATGCCGAGCGGGTTCTCGGTCCACGCGTACGTGTGCCCCTCGGGCGCCTTCAGGACCTTCGGCAGCCGCTGGTTGACCGGGCCGGGCGGCAGGCCGGCCATCCGGTCCAGGCAGGCGTCCGCGAGGTCCAGGGCGTTGTACGTCTGCTCCAGCAGGCACTCGAAGCGGGCCAGGCAGTCGCCCTCCTGCCGGGTGACGACCCGCAGGACGTCCTGAAGCTCCCCGTACGCCAGGTACGGCTCGTCGCGGCGCAGGTCGAAGT
>DASTDN010000434.1:0-3828 GCA_035710365.1 Streptomyces sp.
GGCGCTTCCGCCCACCACCGCGCTCCCGCTTTAGGGCGCGCGCCTGCCCGGCGCTGCCGCGCGCCGGTCCGCCGGGGCGGTGCCGCAGGGGCCCACCCGGGGCCACACCGGGCCACGCGGGAACCCGCGAGGCCGGCACCGGACCACGGCCCCGGTACCTGTCGCCCGAACCGCCCTCCCTCCGGGCCGCATATCGCCCATTCACACCCCCGATGTGTACTGCCCGTGACGCCCTGGCGATGTTTGAGGCGCCCGCACATGCCGCCGGGCAGTGCTCGTGGGAAGGGAACGCCTGGACGCGCCACGCGGACGAGCCCACGGAGCCCCCTAGCCCACGGCGCACATCTGATCGCTATTGATCAGGTCTGGATCACTTCTGACCGCCCATGGTCAGGACACCGGTTCCGCGTATAGGTCATCTGTGCGAGGGCTCATACCGGAGCGGGACGCTCGCCGCACGAGTTTGTCAACTGCCCACCGACCATGAACGATTGGCAACTACTGTGAGTGTCCGCCGGGCAACGCAGGGCCGTGTCCCACGGCCTGCCCCGACGACACCGCGACGACGCACGGCGGATCCCGCAGACCGCGTGCGGCCCGGAGCACCGGGCCCCGACCGACGGACAGTACGAGGACCCTGATGTCTCACCTCCGCGCCCCGGCCGGACGCGCCGACCGCCGGGAGGGCGGGCGGCACGGACGACCGGTCGCCCGCGCCTCCACCGCACCGCCCGAGGCCGGCATACGTCACCAACTCCAGCGCATGGCCGTGCTGCCGCCCGTCGCGGTCGCCCTCAGCGGCTGCGCGGCCGTCCTGTTCACGGTCCGCTCCACCGGCGCCGGCCCCTCCACCGCCCTGTGGGCCGTACTGGCCGGGGCGTTCTCGGTGACCGTCGCCGGCGTCGTCACGGCCGTCGTCGCCGCCGACCGCGCCGCCCGCGGCATCCAGGACCGCGTCACCGCCCTGCGCCGCAGCACCGCGCGCGGCGAGGACGAACTACGCGCCCTGGTGGAGCAGTTGAGGCGCGGTGAGGACCCGGCCGCCGCGCGCACCCCGCGTACCGCCCCGCCCGGCGACGCCGACGAGTTCGAGCTCCTCGCCGCCGACCTCGGCCGCGCCCGCGACGGCGCCCACACCGCCGTCGTCCAGGCGGCCCAGCTCTCCGGCCAGACCGGCAGCGAACAGAAGCTGGAGGTTTTCGTCAACCTCGCGCGGCGGCTGCAGTCCCTCGTCCACCGGGAGATCTGCCTGCTGGACGAGCTGGAGAACGACATCGAGGACCCGGACCTGCTCAAGGGCCTCTTCCACGTCGACCACCTCGCCACCCGCATCCGCCGCCACGCCGAGAACCTCGCCGTGCTCGGCGGCGCCGTCTCCCGCCGGCAGTGGAGCAACCCCGTCCCCATGAGCGAGGTGCTGCGCTCGGCGATCGCCGAGGTCGAGCAGTACTCCCGCGTGCGGCTCGTCCCGCCGCTCGAAGGCGACCTGCGCGGCCACGCCGTCGCCGACGTCATCCACCTGCTGGCCGAACTCGTCGAGAACGCCACGGTGTTCTCCGCCCCGCACACCCAGGTCCTCTTCCGCGCCGGGTTCGTCACCTCCGGGCTCGCCGTCGAGGTCGAGGACCGCGGTCTCGGCATGCCCGCCGAGGAACGCAGCCGGATGAACGCGCTGCTGGCCGATCCCGACCAGGTCAACGTCTCCAGCCTCCTCGCCGACGGCCGCATCGGCCTGTACGTCGTCTCCCAGCTCGCCCGGCGGCACGGCATCACGGTGCGCCTGCACGCCAACATCTACGGCGGCATCCAGGCCGTACTCGTCGTCCCGCAGGAACTGCTCGGCACCCCGCCCGTCCCCACCGGCGCCCTGCCGACGGGACAGGAACACTCCCCGGAGGGCACGGCACCGGGCTACGACCCCTCCGCGGCGGCCGGCGGCCCGGCACACCACACCGAACCGCAGCGCCACGGCCTGCCGGACCACCCGGAGTCCGGGCGGCACGGTGCCCCGGAGCACGTGCCGGACCACACGTCGGACGCGCCGCAGCGCGGTGCGCGCGACTACGCCGGGCCCGTCCCGTCGGACGCGCCGCGCTACCAGGCGCCCGACGCGGCCGGGGGCCCGGCCCGGTACACCGACCCCGACGCGCCGCAGCACACCGGTCCGGACCACGCCGCCGGCCTGCCGCCGTACGGCCGGCCGGACACGCCCACCCGCTACGACGCGCACGAGACGGCCCCCGGCGGAGGCCTGCCGCACGTCCCGGACGTGTCGTACCTCCCCGGCGCCGCCTCCCCGGCGCCCCGGCGCCGGGCCGCGCGTCACGCCGCCGACGGGCCCCCGCCGCTGCCGGTGCGCGGCGCCGACGACACGCGCCCCACCCCCGCCGACGCCGTCCCCGGCATCCGGCCCGACGACCGGCACCTCCTCGACGACTACCAGGGTGTGCCGCCCGTCCCGCGAGCCGGAGTCGTACGCGGCACCATGGGCAAGCCCCACCTGCCCCGGCGCCGCTCGCAGGAACACCTCGTCCCCCAGCTTCGCGACACGCCCGCGCCCCGGCGGGAGTACGACGACGCCCCCGGCCACGACCCGGGACTCATGGCCGCGTTCCAGCGCGGCATCGGTCTGGCCGAGTCCCGCCACCACCCGGACCCCGGCGCCCACGGCCGCACGGCCGGCGCGTACCCCGCCCCGCTGTACGAGGAGGCGGTGCCGTCCGCCCTCTCCATCCCGGCGGCCCGCACCGCTCCCGACCTGCTCCAGGCGCACGGCGCGCGCGACGACGGCGGACCGCTGTCCCGCCCCGACCACACCGCCCGGCCCGACGGGAGTGGCACAGCCGGATGACCACCCCCGCCGAGGCGGCCAAGCACCACCTCCACGCCCCCACCCCCACGTCCGTCTCCGGCGCGACCGCGGACCTTCGTACCCCGAGGAGCTGATCCACCATGGCGAGCGATGCGCCGACCGGTCAGGTGTCCGATCTCGACTGGCTGCTGAGCGGCCTCGTGCAGCGCGTCCCGCACACCACCAGCGCCGTCCTGCTGTCCTGCGACGGGCTCGTGAAGTCCGTGCACGGCCTCGACGCCGACAGCGCCGACCACATGGCGGCCCTGGCGTCCGGCCTGTACTCCCTGGGCCGCAGCGCGGGTATCCGCTTCGGCGACGGAGGCGACGTACGGCAGGTCGTCGTGGAACTCGCCGCCACACTGCTGTTCGTCACCACCGCAGGGTCCGGCACCTGCCTCGCCGTGCTCGCCGGCCGCGAGGCCGACGCAGCCGTCCTCGGCTACGAAATGGCGATGCTCGTCAAGAGCGTCCGCCCCTACCTCGTCACCGCTCCCCGGCAGCACGCCGTCGAAGCCCCGGCGCTGAGGTCTTGAGCGTGGCGGCGGTCGGCGACGGGCCCTGGCTCGACGACGCGGCCGGACGACTGGTACGACCCTTCACGATCAGCAACGGACGCACCCGGCCCAGCGTCCCGCTCGATCTGCTGTCGCAGGTGATGGCCACCGGGGTCACCCCCCTCGGCTGCCCCGGCCCGGAGTACGCGCAGGCACTCACCGTGTGCCGCGTGCCGGTCCCGGTCGCCGAGATCGCCGCCCACCTCAGGCTGCCGGCGGTCGTCACCAAGGTGCTGCTCGCGGACCTCCTGGACTGCGGCGCGCTCACCACCAAACCCCCCGTGTCCCACCACCATCCCCCCACGGAACGGGCCCTTCTGGAGGCAGTGCTCGATGGACTACGACGACAGCTCTGACTACGCAAGCCACCACACCGGCGCCGACCCCTTCCCCCACGCGCTCAAGATCCTCGTGGCGGGC
>DASTDN010000435.1:0-23881 GCA_035710365.1 Streptomyces sp.
ACCGCGTTCGACCGGCTGCCCAGGGTGTCCTTGAGCCGCTGGAGCAGGAACACGTTGCGGGTGCCGTCCGCGAGGACCCTCGGCACCAGGAAGCACGTCGGGCCGCCCGGCGCCCGAGCCAGTACCAGGAACGCGTCCGACATCGGCGCCGAGCAGAACCACTTGTGCCCGGTCAGCGCGTACGTCCCGGCCTCGGCGAGCGGCCGGGCCTCCGTGGTGGGGGCCCACGCGTCGCCGCCCTGCTTCTCCGTCACCGCCGTGCCGCACAGGGCTCCGGCCTTCAGCGCGGCGGGCCGCAGCTCGCGCTCGTAGACCGTGGACGCCAGCCGGGGCTCCCACGCGGCGGCGAGCGCCGGGTCGGCGCGCAGCGCGGGCACGGCCGCGTGCGTCAGGGACAGCGGGCAGCCGCTGCCGGCCTCGCCCTGCGTCCACACCAGGAACCCGGCGGCGCGCCGCACATGCCCGCCCGGCCGGGTCCACGCCGAGGTGAGCCCCGCCGACACGCCCTTGCCGAGCAGCCGGTGCCAGGCCGGGTGGAAGGCGACCTCGTCCACGCGGTGGCCGTGGCGGTCGTGGGTGCGCAGCCCGGGCGGGTGGTCGTTCGCCTGCGCCGCCCACTCCTGCATCTGCGCCGAACCCACCGCGCGGCCCAGCGCCGACAGCTCGCCGTGCGCCTCGTCGCGCAGAGCCGGGTCCAGATGCCGCTCGACCGCCTCCGTCAGGGCCCGGTCGGCGCGGTAGACGTCGTGCCCGGCCGGCGACGGGGCCTGGTTGGTCACGCGGTGGGTGCTGCCTGGCATGTCGGTGTCGTCCGTCCCTGGGCGCGTCGGAGGGACCAGACTGCCACGGCGGCGGGCCGGGCCCGCGACGGCGGGACACGCCGGATGAGCGGGGCCCCGCGCGGCAGATACCGTTAAGGCGTGCAGCCAGCAAGTGAAATCCCCGACAGGCCCTCCGGCCGACTCCACCGAGCCCGCGCGCTCTACCGGAACGTCTCCAAACGCAGGACCGCGTGGCTGCTGCTGAAGGACACCGTCAACTCGTGCATCGAGTACCGCATCCTGGGCCTGGCGGCCGAGGCCGCGTTCTTCACGCTGCTGTCGGTGCCGCCCCTGCTGCTGAGCATGATCGGCCTGCTCGGCTACGTCGACGCCTGGACCGGCGCCGACACCATCGTGAGCCTCCAGAAGAACATCCTGGACGCCGCCCACACCGTGCTGTCCGACCGGGGCGTCGAACAGGTGGCCGAGCCGATCCTGCACGACGTGATGAAGGGCGGCCGGCCCGACATCATCTCCCTCGGCTTCCTGTTCGCGCTCTGGTCGGGCTCGCGCGCCGTGAACGTCTTCATCGACACCATCACCGTCATGTACGGCCTCGACGGCGTCCGCGGCATCGTCAGCACCCGGCTGCTGGCCTTCCTGCTGTTCCTCGTGGCGCTGCTGATCGGCTCCATCGCGCTGCCCCTGATGGTCGCGGGGCCCGACGCCGTCGTACGGATCGTGCCCTGGTCGACGACCGTCGTGCAGATCCTGTACTGGCCCGTGGTGATCCTGCTGTCGATCGCCTTCCTGACGACGCTCTACCACGTGTCCGTGCCGGTGCGCTCCCCGTGGATCGAGGACGTGCCCGGCGCGCTCGTCGCCCTTGGCATGTGGGTGCTGGGCAGCTCCCTGCTGCGGGTCTACCTCACCAGCACCGTAGAGGGTCCCACCATCTACGGCTCCCTCGCCGCGCCCGTCGCGGTGCTGCTGTGGATCGGTGTGTCCGCGTTCGCCGTGCTGGTCGGCGCAGCCGTCAACGCCGCGATCGACCGGGTCTGGCCGGCCGCCGCCACCGCCGCCGCCCGCGAGGCCAACGAGCGGCTGCGGCAGGCGCAGGTCGCCGAGTACGTGGCGCGTACGGCGGCGGGCGCCGGGTCCGATCCGGACATGCCGTCCGAGTTCCCCGAGCGCTGGTCCCGCTTCCTGCCTCCCGAGGACGTCACGGCCCGGCTGCGCACGCACGTCCGCAGCGCCCCGCAGGGCAGGGCCACGCCCCCGCACCACGACAAGTGACGGCCCCGCCCGCTCCCGGGCCGCGGGAACGGGCGGCGTACGGCGCGGTCCGGCCCGCGTGCACACGGGGCGGGCCGCCCGGCCGGCCGGTGCGCTCGCGCGGCCGGGCCGCCTGCCGGGCGGGCTCGCGTCCCGCCCCCGTTCCGGTGCCCCCCTCGCCGAGACGGCCGTGCCCGCGGCCGGAGGCGCCGGCCGGCTCCGCCTGACACGCGAGGTGCGCGCCCCGACGGGCCGGGCCGGGCCCACGGGGCGGTCGTCAGCCGAACGTCACCGGGCCTCGCGGCGTGTCCAGGGTGACGGCGAGGGCGGCCGGTCCGGCGGTCAGGGGCAGTTCGACGCCGAGCGCGGCCAGCAGCGGGCGGACCGGGCCCGGGTCGGGCGCACTCGCGGCCAGGGACCGCAGCGGCGCCACGGGCAGCCCGGACGCCGGGTGGGCCGAGGCGCCCCAGTCGATGAGGAACGGCACCAGCCCCGAGGGGTGCTCGCCGTCCGTCAGCCGCCACCGCAGCAGGGTGCCGTCCGGCCGGTGCCGGCTCATGGGCCGCACCTCGCCCGGATCGTGACCCCGGGCCCGCGCCGCCGCGACCGCCGCGTCCAGGTCCGGCGGACGTATCGCCCAGGCCAGCACGCGCGGCGCGGGCAGCGTCTCCAGCGCGGTGGGGCGGGACGCGCGCGCCCCGCCGCGCCCCGCACCCGGGTGCCGGGCCGGGTCCGGGCCGACGATCTCCAGGTATCTGCGGCCGCCCAGCCCGACCAGGTGGTTGCGCGTGCCGAGCCCGACGTGCGCGCCGCCCGGCGCCGGGGTGACGCCCGTGCGGCGGGCGAAGTCGGCGACCGTCGCCGTCAGGTCCGGGGTCGCGAGCACCAGATGGTCGAGCAGCGCGGGAATCTCCCCCATGGTCCCGTCCCCTCCATGTGTTCATCACGTTTACTTCACATGTTCGTTGCCGAAGCTACGTATGTGTGGTGACGGTCGCAGGGAGTTGTCCGGATGTGCTCGTCCTGTCGCCGATTTTCGGCGCGATCGGCTCCCCGGCCGCAGATGCCGCACGGCCCGGCATCCGTACGGGCCGGGACGCCGGCACACGTCGTCCTCCCGTCCACCGGCCCGCCCACCTCCCGCCGCCGGTTCCTCGTGCGGCGCCGCGAGCAGGGCCGGAGCCGTGCCCGCGCGGCGCCGGGCCGCACCTGCGGGACGTGCCGGGATCCGGATGTCCCGCTCCCACCCGCTGGGCGACGCCACGGGCGGCGGCGGGCACGGTGGGCCTCGGGGTCAGGACGGCGCGGGAGAACCCGCCGGGCGGGCTACAGCGTGTCCTGCAGACCGACGCACCGCCGCTTCTGAGGGAGCCAGTCGACGGCCGGGGCCAGCGCGGCCAGGATGCCGCCCACCTCGGAGCGCGACCCGGTGTACGTCAGCTCGACGGCGGGGGAGCGGCCGTACGTCCTGAGGACGCTCACCCCGTCCTCCCGCAGGCGCCTCTCGTCCAGCACCCAGTCGACACCGTCGGCGGTGACACAGAGATTGATGTTCGGGGGGAGTTCCTCCGCGCCGCAGCGCAGCACCGCGGACCGGTCGCCCCAGGAGGCGACGGCGTCCCCGACCGCCCAGTCGCGCGACATGCCCGGGACGCCGTCCGGGACGCGGGAGAGGACCTTCCCGCACCGCGGGTCGCCGGCGTGCGGGGCGGCGGAGATCCGGTGGCCGTCGACGACCAGCAGACCGGCGACCACCGCGGCCACGGCCACGGCCAGGACGATCCACGTCCCGGGGCCGGGCTTCCTGCGCCGCGTGCTCGATCGAGGGCTTCCGGCCTGCATGGTCCTGTCCGTGGTCGTGGGGTTGCGCGGCCCGCGGGCCCCGCCCCGTCGCCGTACGCGCGTGCCGCTGCCGCACGCGTCCGCCGCTGTGCGCGTGTCGGTCGGCCAGCCTAGCCCCGCCCCGCAAGGCGGCGGCCACCAGGCCGGGCCGTCCGTGCGCGGCCGGTCCGCCGTACGGGTTCCGGCAGGCCGGTCGATCCGGCCAAACGGAAGAAGGACCGGGATCGACGGGAACACGAGGGGTAGGACTTCCGAACCGAAGCAGACCGAGACGGCGAGACTGACAACCACACATCGAGGCGGCAGGCGGCTGCCCCTCGTGCGCGGCCGAAGGAGGCTGGTGGGCGGATGACTGGCGGTCCAGGCAGACCCCGTGGCGGCAGATCCCGTGCTCACGGGCCCCGCGGCGACCAACCCGTCGTGGCGACCCCGTACGGGGCGGTGCGCGGCCGGTACGAACACGGCGTCGCCGTGTTCCGCGGCATCCCGTACGCCGCGCCGCCCTTCGGGCCCCGCCGGTTCCGGCCACCGGTGCCGCCCGAACCCTGGGACGGCGTCCGCGACGCCGGTGCCTTCGGGCCCACGGCCCCCAAACCGCCGTACTCGGAAGCCTTCGCCCAGTACCTCTGCGACCCCGACGTGCCCGGCGACGACTGTCTCAACCTCAACGTGTGGACCCCCGACCCCGCTCCCGGCGCCCGCCTCCCCGTGCTGGTCTGGCTGCACGGCGGCGCCCTGACCCGCGGCTCGTCCGCCGTCCCCGTCTACGACGGCCGCACCTTCGCCCGCGACGGCGTCGTCTGCGTCTCCCTCAACTACCGCCTCGGCGTCGAGGGCTACGGCCTCTTCCCCGACGCCCCCGCCAACGCCGGCCTGCGCGACCAGATCGCCGCCCTGACCTGGGTGCGCGAGGCGATCGGCGCGTTCGGCGGGGACCCGGACCGGATCACGCTGTGCGGCCAGTCCGCGGGCGCCATCAGCATCGGCGCGCTGCTCGCCGCGCCGCAGACCCAGGGGCTGGTGCGGCGGGCCGTCCTGCAGAGCGGCGCGCCCGAGGCCGCCGACCGCGACAAGGTGCGGCGCATGGTGCGCCGAATGGCGGCCCGGATGAAGGTGCCCGCCACCGCCGAGGCGTTCGCCGCCGTCGACCGCGACCTGCTGCTGCGCGCCCAGGCCGAGGTGGGCCGGCTCAGCAGCCCCGTCCTCGGCGGGCCCGCCTTCGGGATCGTCGTCGACGGCGACGTCGTGCCGTGCGACCCGCTCCGGGCGCTCACCGAAGGCGGCGCCGCCCCCGGCGTCGATCTGCTGACGGGCTGGACGCGGGACGAGTACCGGCTGTGGCTGGTGCCCGGCGGGCTGCTGGAACGCGTCGACCGGCTCGGCCCCTTCGCCGTCGCGGGCGCCCGCGCCCGCTGCCACTGCGGCCCCGAGGTGCCGCGCGGCTACCGCGCCCTCCACCCGGACGCCGGGGCCGCGGAACTCGTCGGCCAGATGGTCACCGACCACCTGCTGCGCGTCCCGCTGCACCGGCTGGCCGACGCCCGCGGCGAGGCGTCGTACGTCTACGAGTTCGCCTGGCCCTCCGCCCGGCCCGGCCTCGGCGCCTGCCACGCGCTGGAGGTGGGCTTCGTGTTCGACACGGGCGACACCCCCGAGTCGGCCCGGCTGGCGGGCGACCACGCCCCCCGGGGACTGGCCGACGTCATGCACACGGCGTGGGTGCGCTTCGTCACGGACGGCGACCCGGGCTGGGAACGCTGGGACCCCTCACACCCGGTACGGATCTTCGGCGACGGCGCGCCGCACACGGAGTCCGGCCCCCGGGACCGCGAGTGCGCCGTGTGGACGACCGACGCCGACCTCCGCCGCACGACCCACGTCCGCCCCCGGCTCCGCACCGGCCCTCATCTGCGGACCGGCCTTGACGCCCCGGTGGGCCGGGGCGCGGAACTGCGGGCGGTGACGGAGCGCCTGTGGCGGGGCGGTGCGTTGCGGCGCTCCTGAGACCTCCGGCCGGGCAGGCGTCCGGCCCGGGCCGGACGCGGTGCCCAGCGGGACGCGGGTGCCCCGGGCCGGGGTCCGGGGAGGCGGCCGGGCCGGGCGGTCATCCGCCGCCCCGCACCCCGGCCAGGGCCCGTCCGACGCCCGCGATGCTCTCCGGGCCCACCCGGCAGCAGCCGCCGATCAGGCGGGCCCCCGCCGCGTGCCAGTCCCGGACCTCGTCCGGGGCGAAGGTGGTGCGGCCGGTCCACGCACGGGCGGCCGCGTCCCAGGACTCGCCGCTGTTCGGATAGACCACGACGGGTCTGCCGGTGACTCGCGCCGCGGTCCCGACGGCGGACCGGACGTCCCCGGGCGCGCAGCAGTTGACGCCGACCGCGATCACCTCGTCCGCGTCGGCGGCCGCGGCGAAGGCCTCCTCCAGCGGCTGCCCGGCCCGGGTACGGCCCCCGGCGACGCTGTACGACAGCCAGACCGGCACCCCCAGCCCGCGGACCGCCCGCAGCAGCGCCCGCGCCTCGTCCGCGTCGGGCACCGTCTCCAGCGCGAGGACGTCCGGCCCGGCGGCGGCCAGCGTCTCGACGCGGGGGCGGTGGAAGCGTTCGAGTTCGCCGACGCTCAGGCCGTACCCGCCCCGGTACTCGGAGCCGTCGGCGAGCATCGCCCCGTACGGGCCCACCGACGCCGCCACCCACAGGGGACGCGTGACGCCCCGGGACCGGGTGCGGCGGGCCGCCTCGCGCGCCGCCGCCACACTGAGCGCGAGCAGTTCGCCGGCGCGGACGCGGTCGACGCCGCGGCGCCCGAAGCCCTCGTAGGTGGCCTGGTAGCTGGCGGTGGTCGCGACGTCCGCGCCCGCCTCGAAATAGGCGAGGTGCGCCTCGGTGAGGGCCTCGGGCCGGTCGGCCAGCAGCCGTGCCGACCAGAGCGCGTCACCGAGGTCGTACCCGGCCGACTCCAGTTGGTTGGACATCCCGCCGTCGAGCACGACCGCCCCGGCGGCCAGCGCGTCGGGCAGGGTGGGCGCACCGGTCATGGGACGACGGTAACCGCTCCCCCCCCCGCCCCGGCCGCCCGGCCGGGCCCCGTCCGCCGGCCCGCCGCACGTGAGGTCCGTCCCGATCCGGGCAGAGCACCTGGAGACCACACCTGGGGCCGCGCTGCCGAGCGGCCCCGGCTCCGCACCAGAAGGACACCGTATGCAGTCGCCCCCGACGACCGCACCCGCAGCCCGTACACCGGCTGCACCCGGGCCCACTGGGAGGCCGCGGCCGACGCGCTGCTCGCCGCCGTCGAGCCGTACGCCGTCGCCGGGGGGCGCTCTACGACCTGCCCGGTGAGCGGGCCGGCCGGCCGGGGCGGCCCTCGGACGGGCTGGCGGGGTACGCCCGGACCCTGCTGCTCGCGGCGCTGCGGCGCGACGAGACGGCTCTCGGGCGGTACGCCGACGGGCTCGCGGCCGGGGCGGGCGGCGCGTGGCCCCCCATCGAGGACCACGGCCGGCCCCCGGCGGAGGCCGCGTCGATCGCGCTCGCGCTGCGGCTCACCCGCCCCCTGCTGCGGGACCGGCTCGACGACGCCGTGCGGCAGCGGGCGGTCCACTGGCTCCGGGGCGCGCTGCACGCCGAGCCCGGGCCGGGCAACGTCGAAGTGGTGGCGGACGCGCCGCACGATGCCGAGATCGCCGTACGACGGACCCCGGACGGGGGCCCCGGCCGCCGCTTCCGTTTCACGCGGGCGTCGGACGGCACCTGGTCGGCGGGGCCTGTCCGGGCGGACGAGGACCGGGACCCGGCGGCGTCCGGGCCCTGAGCCCGGACGCCGGGGGCGGCCCGGCGCGTCAGGCCAGGCTGCCGCGCAGGGCGGCGACGCGCTGCGCCCCCGCGTCGAAGGCGGCCCCGTCGAGCGTGCCGGCCGCGAGGGCGTCGCGCAGCGCGGTCACGGCGCCGGCGCCCTGGCTGACGTCGCGGGCCGAGCACAGCAGCAGGTCCATGCCGGCCGCCGCGGCCTTCACCGCGCGCTGCCCCGTGGTGCCGAAGGCACTGAGCGCCCCGGCCTCCAGGGCGTCGGTGATCGTCACGCCCGTGAAGCCGAGCCGGTTGCGCAGCTCGCCGACGACAGCGGGGGACAGGCCCGCGGGCCGGCCGGCGTCCAGGGCCGGGTAGATCGCCCAGGAGAGCATGACGAGCTTCACCCCGGCGTTGATCGCCGCCTGGTACGGCACCTCGTCGACGGCGCGCAGGGTCGACGCGGACGTGGTGAGGGTGACCGCCCGCAGGTCGGTGTTCTGGCTGGACGTGGCGGGGCCGAGGCCGGGGAAGTGCTTGGCGGTGGCCGCGACGCCGGTGTTCTGCTGGGCGGTGATGAACTTCGAGCCGCACGTGCTGACCGCGGACGCGCTCTTGCTGTACGACCGCTCGTACTGGTCGCAGAAGTCACCGGCGGTGCGGTACACGTCGAGCACCGGTGCCAGGTTGACGTTCATGCCGACGCCCGAGAGGTTCCAGCCCGCGCCGGTGCCGGTGAACGTCGCCTGTCCCGCCGGGTCGGAGGAGGCGCCGACGTCCTTGGCGGACAGCACCGGCTCACCGGGCAGCCGGCGCACCATGCCGCCCTCCTGGTCCGTCATCAGGAGCAGCGGGGCGTTGACCGGGGAGGACGCGTTCGCCTCGTTGAGCTGCCGGACGACGCCCTCGATCTGGGTCAGGTTCTGGATGTTCTCCCCGAAGAAGATGACCCCGGCCGCGCGCCCCCCGCGGATCGCGTCCAGCAGCGCGGTCGGGGGAGTGAGCCCGGGGTAGGAGTAGATGACGCGCTGTCCCGCGCGCTGCTCCGGGGTCAGGGCGGCCAGCGGAAGGCCCGCCGTGCCGGGCTGCCGTGCGGCCGCCGCGGTGCCCGCCAGGCCGAGGCCGCCGGCCAGGGCCGCCGTTCCGGCGAGCAGGGCGCCGCGCCTGCTGAGGGGTTGCCTTGCTGTGCCCATCACTCTCTCCTTTGCGGACCGCTGCCGGTTCTCCCGGCCCGGTCCGGTTCGGGGACGTCCGCGCGAGGGCCCGGACGGTACGACCTCTGCCCGGGCCGCCCGTCCGCCCGGCCACCGGGGGCCCGGAAACGGGACCGGACCGGAACCCCGGCCGGGCGGAGGCGTACCGCCCCGCCGGGGTTCCGGTCACTGACAGGCCCGGGGTCCGGATCAGGTGTTGTTGGCCAGGGCGAGCAGACGCGAGCGGTCGCCGTTGAAGCGGTCGCGGTCGACGTTGCCGGAGATGCCGCTCACCGAGCCGGTGGAGGTGTACTGCCAGATGGTCCAGTACGGGAAGCCGCTCGGGATGCTGGGGCTGGAGGCGGTGGTCCAGTGGGCGACCCACAGCGGGCTGCGGCTCGACATGCCGCTCCAGCCGCCGGTGCAGGAGTTCCACCAGCTCGGGCTGGTGTAGATCACGACGTCACGGCCGGTCCGGGACTTGTACGTGTTGTAGAAGTCGAGGATCCACGACTGCATCGCCGAGGCCGACTTGCCGTAGCAGCTTCCCTCGATGTCCAGCACGCCGGGCAGCGTCAGGTTGTCGCGGGACCAGGCGCCGCCGTTGCTGGCGAAGAAGGCGGCCTGCGTCGCACCGCTCGACAGGTCGGGCCGCGCGAAGTGGTAGGCGCCCCGGATCACGCCGGCGTTGTAGGCGTTGAGGTAGTTGGTGTTGAAGGTCGGGTCCTTGTACGAGGTGCCCTCGGTCGCCTTCATCCAGGCGAACTCGATGCCCGCGTTGCGGACCGCGCTCCAGTTGATCGAGCCCTGGTAGTGGGAGATGTCGACACCCATGGGGTTCGCCAGGAGGTCCGTGCCGGGCAGCTCCGCGTCGAGGTGGAGCTTGCGCGTGTCCGGCTTGAAGCCCTTGCCGTCCTGGAGGTAGCCGACGCCCATGTAGCCCTGGCCCATCGGTACGGCACTGTCCGTGGGCAGCGGCTTGGCGGAGGCGGAGCCCGACATCAAGCCGAGGATCAGCGCCGCGCTCGCGCCGACGACACCGGCCACGGTCGTTCTGCGGGTGGCTTTCGCCGAAGAGGTGCGGGAGAACATGGCTTCCTCCTGGTGCTCGGGGGGTGAGGTTCAGGGGACGGGGGTACGCGTGTCTCAAGGGCATCTACGCGCATTGATTGACGCGGACACGTCATGGTGTGACGGGAGTGCCTGTGTAGTAAAGGGGGTCTGCCGTGAATTAGTGGTCTAGACCACCTGGGGAGCCGGTGAACTGCGACAACGGGACGGAGCTGAAGGAACTTTTATGTATGGCGAAGGCGCGGGGCGGCCGTCTCCCGCCGCTGCGCGGGCCCGCACGGCGGGAACGGGCGCCCCGCGCCTCACCGGGCCGCCGCGCCCCGGTGGCGAACCCGCCTGCGCCACGGCGCCCGGGCGTCGCGGACGGGCCGGGTCACCCGGGACGGCGCGCGGCGCGACCGCGCTCCCGGAGCCCGCCTCGCCGGCCGTGTCGACGGCGGCCCCGGCGAGTCGCCCCGCGCCGTCCCACGCGCCGGGCCGTCCCGGCGTCCCGGGGGGTCCCGCCCGCACCCGTGCCGGTCAGCGCGGTTCCGCGGCCCGCGCCGCCCGCGTCAGTCGCCGAGCACCGACCGTACGAAGCCGTTGGTGAACCTGCCCCCCGGGTCCAGCGAGCGCGCCAGCGCCCGGAAGTCGCCGAGCCGCGGGTACCGCCCGCGCAGCGTCCGCGCCGGTGTGGTGAACACCTTGCCCCAGTGCGGCCGGGGCGCGAAGCCGTCCAGTGCCTCCTCCACCCGCCGCACCACCGGCAGCACCGCCTCCGGGTCCGCCACCCAGGTGAAGTGCACCGCCACGGTGTCCCGGCCGTAGGCCGGGCTCAGCCACTGCTCGTCGGCGGCGACCGTCCGCACCTCGCAGGTCTGCAGCACCGGCGCGACCGCGTCCCGGACCGCGTCGACCGCCCGCAGCGCGTCGACGGCGTACCGCCTCGGCAGCAGGTACTCCGACTGCAGCTCCGCCCCGCTGCTCGGCGTGAACTCGGCCCGGAAGTGCGGCAGCCGCTCGTGCCAGGGCCCCGCCGCCCCCGACTGCTCCGTGCAGTTCACCGCCGGCATGCCCGGCACGGGATGCAGCTTCCCGGTGGCGGGCGCCGCCCACGGGAAGTCCGGCAGCGGCCGGTCCGTGCGCCGCTTCAGCCACACCTGCCGGAAACCCGGCGCCCGCCAGTCGGTGAACAGGCTCACGCTGTACGCCGCCGACATCACCGCCTCGAAGGTGCCGGAGTCCAGCCCGTCCAGCGGCAGCTCCGTGAACACGTACTGCTCGACGTCGTAGGACGGCTCCAGGGCGAGGGTGAGCGCGGTGACCACCCCGAGCGCGCCCAGCGAGGTGACCGCGCCGCCGAACCGCTCCTCGGCCCGGCCGACCGTGACCGTGGCACCGTCCGCCGTCACCAGCTCCACCTCGCGCACGGCCGCCGCGAGCGGGCCGTTGCCGACGCCCGAGCCGTGCGTGCCCGTCGCCACCGAACCCGCCACCGAGATGTGCGGCAGCGACGCCATGTTCGGCAGCGCCAGCCCGCGCTCGTGCACCCGCCGGGCCAGCTCCGCGTACCGCACCCCGCCGCCGACCCGCACCGTACGGGCCGCCGTGTCCACCTCGACCTCGGCCGGCAGCCCCGCCAGCGACAGCAGGACGCCGTCCGCGCCGGGATCGGCGATCTCGTTGAAGGAGTGCCCGCTGCCCAGCACCCGCACCCGGGCGCCGCCCGCGACGAGCGCGCGCAGCGCGTCCAGGGAGCGCGGCCGGTGCAGCCGGCCCGCGGCGTAGGCGATGTTGCCCGCCCAGTTGGTCACGGTCCCGGCCATCGTCGTCCTTCCCCAGGCACGGGGGCCGGCGGGCCCCCGCCGGAAGCTACCCCCGGGACGCGGGCGCCGCACCCGCCGGACCCCGCCGTGCCGGGGGACCCGGCGCCGTCCGCGCGGGGCGCTGGGCATACCGTGAGGAGTCGTACGTCCGAACCGGGAGGAGACACGCCGATGGGCAGCCGTACCGCGCTGGTCGAGGAACTGATGGGGCGCTTCCCGCATGTGCCGCGCGAAGCCGTCTTCAAGGAGGACCTGCTGCGGGGCGGAGTCGCCTTCGACCCCTCGGCCCTCAGCGACAACGAGGGCGGGGAGGTCAAGCCGAAGTCGTACTTCATCTTCTCCTTCGACCACGGCACGCTGCCCGAACTGGGCGAGGCGGCCCTGCGGCGCCCGCCCGAGGAGATCATCCTCACCGGCGGCCCCTACGGCCTGCGGCGCACCGTGGTCTCGGTGCGCGTGAACCCGTCCTCGCCCTACCGCGTCGCCGCCGGCGAGGACGGCGTGCTCGGCCTCTACCTCGACGGGAAGCGGATCGCCGACGTCGGAGTGCCGCCGATGCCCGAGTACTACCGGCACACCCTGTCCAACGGGAAGTCCGTCATGGAGGTCGCCCCCACCATCCAGTGGGGCTACCTGATCTACCTGACCGTCTTCCGCGTCTGCCAGTACTTCGGCGCCAAGGAGGAGTGCCAGTACTGCGACATCAACCACAACTGGCGCCAGCACAAGGCCGCGGGCCGCCCCTACACCGGCGTCAAGGACGTCGAGGAAGTCCTGGAGGCCCTGGAGATCATCGACCGCTACGACACGGCGAAGGCCTCCACCGCCTACACCCTCACCGGCGGCGCCATCACCAAGACGGTCGCCGGCCGCGACGAGGCCGACTTCTACGGCCACTACGCCAAGGCCATCGAGGAGCGCTTTCCCGGCCGCTGGATCGGCAAGGTCGTCGCCCAGGCCCTGCCCAAGGCGGACGTGCAGCGCTTCAAGGACTACGGCGTGCAGATCTACCACCCCAACTTCGAGGTGTGGGACCGCCGCCTGTTCGAGCTGTACTGCCCCGGCAAGGAACGCTACGTCGGCCGCGACGAATGGCACCGCCGCATCCTCGACTCGGCGGACGTCTTCGGCGCCCGCAACGTCATCCCGAACTTCGTCGCCGGCGTCGAGATGGCCGCCCCGCACGGCTTCACCAGTGTCGACGAGGCCATCGCCTCCACCACCGAGGGCCTGCGCTTCTTCATGTCGCACGGCATCACGCCTCGCTTCACCACCTGGTGCCCCGAGCCCACCACCCCGCTCGGCAGGGCCAACCCGCAGGGCGCGCCGCTGGAGTACCACATCCGGCTGCTGGAGGCCTACCGCGCCACCATGGACGACTTCGGCCTGTCCTCCCCGCCCGGCTACGGCCCGCCCGGACCCGGCCGCGCCGTGTTCTCCGTCAGCTCCTTCATGGACAGCCTCTCCGCCACGGAACCCGTCGAGGCGTGACCGGCGCCGGGGGTGGCGCGGCGGCCGCCGGTGACCGGGCCGCCGCGCTCCCCCACGCCGCTTGTCAGGGCGGCTGACGGCGTGCAAGGCTTCGTACCCTGCCGCGAGGTTTCACACAACTCCGTCCCACGTGAGACGAGTTGGCCTCGCTTGTGAATGCAGGAGACCCATGCCCGACCTGTCCGTCCCCCGGGACGCGACCGAGGCCGCCGTGTTCTCCGAGTGCTGGGACGCCGTACTCTCCTACGCGGACCTGTGCACGGCGGGCACCGACGCCGCCCCCGACCTGGCCGCCGAGGCGTTCGCCCGCGGCATGCGCGAGGCCCGCGCACCCGCCCCCGCCCGACGAGGCCGCCGCTCCGCCCGACTGCCCCGCATCCCCCTGCTGCTGACCGCCGTACGCGCCACCGCCGCCGCCTGGGAGGCGGACGGGCGCGGCCACCGGCTCGCCCCCGGCCTGCGGCAGTGGCTCACCTCCGAACAGGCCGCCCGCTGGTCCGCGCCCCCACCGCGCCGTCCCCTCGCCCTGCGCGCCCTGCGCGACCTCCAGGACGCCGAGGCCGAACTGCTGTGGCTCGCCGAGGTGGAGGCGCTGGCCCTGCCCACCGCCGCCCGCCGCCTCGGCATCGACCAGGCCGCCGCCGCAGGCGAACTCGCCCAGGTCCGGGGACTGTTCCGGGAACGCTGCCGCCGCGGCCACCTCGACATCCCGATGGACTCCCGCTGCCGCAGCTACGCCCGGCTGCTCGACGCCGTCACCCGCCCGCCCGTCCAGGACACCCCCGGGGACCTGTTACGCCACCTCGCCGGCTGCGACCGGTGCACCGAGGCCGCCGCCTGCCTGCGCCAGGGCGCCGCGCTGCCCCGCGCGCTCGCCGCGGGCGTCCTCGGCTGGGGCGGCCCCGCCTACCTCGAACGGCGCCGCCGCGCCGCGGCCGCCCGGCTCGGCACCGGCCGGCCCTGCGGGGCCGACCCCGAGCCCGCCGCCGGCGACGACGGCACGGACGGCGGGCGCACCACGCGGGGCGGCCTGCTCCTCGCCGCGGGCCTGATGTCCCTGCTGGCGCTCACCGTCTCCCTGCTGCCGTACCCCCGCCCGACCGGCGCCGCCGACACCCGGGGCGCCGCCGCCCGCACCCCCGTGGTCCGCCCGGCACCCGCGGAACCCGCCGCCGGACCGTCCGCCGCGGCACCCGCCGGGTCCTCCCCGACGCCCTCCCGGGGCGCCGCGCCCCGCTCCGGCTCCGGCTCCGGCTCTGGCAGGAAGAGCCGGCCCCCGCTGTCGTCGCGCGGCGCCCCCTCCGCCACGGCCCGCGGCCGCAGCGCCCCCGCCCCCGACGCCCGTGCCCCGTCCTGCGCGGTCCGCTACGACCTCGTCAACCAGTGGCCCGACGGGTTCCAGGCGGCCGTCACCGTCACCACCGACAGGGCCCTGGACGGCTGGCGCGTCGCCTGGACGTTCCCGGACAGCCAGGTCGTCGAGCGGATCTGGGACGCGACGGCCGCGCAGGACGGCGAGCGCGTCACGGTGAGCGCCGCCGGCCACAACAAGGCCGTCCGCGCGGGCGGCAGCCTCGGTTTCGGCTTCCTCGCGTCCTGGCGCGGGCGCAACGCCCCGCCCGCCGCCGTCACCCTGAACGGCTCCGGCTGCCGCGTCCTCAAGACGGCACCCGGTCAGCGCGTCAGGCAGCCCAGCGCCGCCAGCAGCCGGTCCACGTCCTCGTCGCTGCTGTACGGCGCGAGGCCGACCCGCACTCCGCCCGCGTCGCCCAGCCCGAGCCGGCGGGAGGCCTCGCACGCGTAGAACGACCCGGCCGGGGCGTCCACACCCTGCCCGGCCAGGTGCCGCGCGACCTCGGCCGGGTCCCGGCCCGCCACGGTGAACAGCAGGGTGGGCGTGCGCCGCGCGGCCCGCGCGTACACGGTGACGCCGTCCAGCTCCGCGAGCCCCCGCTCGATGCGCGTCCGCAGGGCGGTCTCGTGCTCGTCGAGCGCGGCGAAGGACGCCCGCAGCCGCGCCCGGCGATCCGCCGCGCCGCCGGCCGCGTCCGGTGCCAGGCCCGCGAGGAAGTCCACGGCGGCGTGCGCCCCGGCCAGCAGTTCGTAGGGCAGGGTGCCCAGTTCGAAGCGCTCGGGGACGGTGTCCGCGGACGGCAGCAGCTTGTCGGGCCGCAGCGACTCCAGCAGCGCCGGCCGGCCCGTCAGCACGCCCAGGTGCGGGCCGAGGAACTTGTACGGGGAGCAGACCAGCGTGTCCGCGCCGAGCGCGGTCAGGTCGACGCAGGCGTGCGCGGCGTAGTGCACGGCGTCCACATGGCACAGCGCGCCCGCCCGGTGGGCCAGCGCGGCGAGGGCGGGCACGTCGGGGCGGGTGCCGATGAGGTTGGAGGCGGCGGTGACCGCGACCAGCCGGGTGCGGTCCGACAGCACGGCCGCGAGGTGCTCGGGGCGGAACTCGCCGCTGTCCGGGTCGAAGTCGGCCCACCGCACGGTGGCACCCGCCGACCGCGCGGCCTGGATCCACGGCCGGATGTTGGAGTCGTGGTCGAGCCGGGTGACGACCACCTCGTCGCCCGGACCCCAGTCCTTGGCGAGGGTGCGCGCCAGGTCGTAGCAGAGCTGGGTGGCGCTGCGGCCGAACACGACGGCCCGCGGGTCGGCCGCGAGCAGGTCGGCGAGGGCGCGGCGCGCGTCGAGCACGATGGCGTCCGCGTTCCGCTCGCCCTCGGTCAGCCGCCCGCGGTTGGCCAGCGGGCGCGTCAGGGCGCCGGTGATCGCGTCGACGACCGGCTGCGGTGTCTGCGTGCCGCCCGGCGCGTCGAAGCGGGCCGAGCCCGACCTCAGGGCGGGGACCAGGGCACGGATCGCGGCGACGTCGAGGGCCATGAGCACTCCAGGGCGGCGGGGGCGGTTACGCGTCGAGCATACGTTCGCCCCGTCGTGAGGTGTCAGCGGCCCGCCGGAGCCTTGCCCGCCCCCGCTACTCGGGTATCCGCGACCAGAAGTCGTCCACGATGTCGTCGAGGAACTGCCGCCCCGCCTCCCCGGCCGCGGTGGCGCCGCCGGCCCGGCTGAGCGTCGCCGCGAGCAGCGCCTGGTACTCCTGGTGCATCGCGCGCAGGGGTTCCTGCAGATCCCGCTTGTCCAGGGAGACGAGCTTGGCGATGGACCGGATGTGGGCCTGCCACCGGGTGGAGACGGCCTCGGTGAGCAGGTGGGCGAGGTCGCCCTCCAGGCCGGTGATGGAGACGAAGTCGCGCGGGGGCAGCTTCAGGAGGTCGCCGAGCGCGACGGCCTGGTTCTTGGTGCCGCTCCACCGGCCGGACTCCTCCATCACCCGGTAGGCGTCGAGGGTGAGCCCGGTGGCACGGGCGACGTCGTCGACGGCGAGTCCGCGGGCGAGCCGGTGCTCTCTCAGGGTGCGGGGGGCGCCCATGAGTTCGCGGGGGGCGCACCACAGCGCACCGGCCAGGGCGGTCAGCTCGCTCGCGGTGGGCACCTCAGCCCCGCGTTCCCACGCGGCGATGTGGTCGGGGGTGATGTGAGTGAGTCCGTAGGAGGCGCGCATGCCGTAGGCGACGTGGCCGGGAGCCATCCCGAGTTTCTCGCGCAGGATGCGGGCAGCGCGCGCGTTGAAGGGGAGTGGTGAATGCACGTTGCGAGAGTATGGAGTTGATTCGCCGGGAACTCCATCCCTGCTGCGGTCTGCATCCTCTTTTGGCCGGACAGTTTGCCGACAATCTTGCAGGAACCGGCAGAAGTGACTTTGGGAAGTCATGCGTTCGATGCCCCGGGGGAATCGGGATCACTCCTCGCGTGCGTATGATCCGCCACCAAGGTGTCCCCACACGTGTGTTCGCACAACCGACTGCCACACTCTCTCGGCGGCACCGTCAGGCTTTCCGCACACTTGCAGGTCCAGGAGACAGCAGTCATGACGACCAGCGCGACACGTCAGGCCGGAGCCCCGCCCACGGGAAAGAGCGGCCCTCTCGACCACTTCTTCCGCATCACCGAACGTGGTTCGACGTACGCCCGTGAGGTACGGGGTGGTTTCGCCACCTTCTTCACCATGGCGTACATCCTGGTGCTGAACCCGATCATCCTCGGCAGCGCCGAGGACAAGTTCGGCAACCACCTGGACTCCCCGCAACTGGCCACCGCCACGGCCCTGGTCGCCGCGGTGATGACGCTGATCATGGGTGTGGGCGGCAACCTGCCCCTTGCGCTGGCCGCCGGTCTCGGACTGAACGCCGTCGTCGCCTTCCAGATCGCCCCGATGATGGCGTGGGACGACGCGATGGGCCTCATCGTGCTGGAAGGCCTGCTGATCTGTGTGCTGGTGCTGACCGGCCTGCGCGAGGCGGTCATGCACGCCATTCCGCAGCCGCTCAAGCAGGCCATCAGTGTCGGCATCGGCCTCTTCATCGCGTTCATCGGCTTCGTGGACGCCGGATTCGTCACGCGCATCCCGGATGCCGCGAACACCACCGTTCCCGTGCAGCTCGGCTCCGGCACGCTGACCGGCTGGCCCATGCTGGTGTTCTGCGTCGGCATATTGGTGACGGTCGTCCTGCTGGCCCGCAAGGTGCGGGGCGCCATCCTCATCAGCATCGTCGCCATGACGGTCATCTCCGTCGTCATCAACGAGTTCGCCGACATCAAGTCGTGGGGCCTCACCTCGCCCGCGCTGCCCGACAAGCCCGTCGCCAGCCCCGACTTCGGCCTCATCGGCGAGTTCGACCTGCTCGGCGCGTTCGGCGAGGTCAGCGTCATCACCGGCGTCCTGCTGATCTTCACGCTCATCCTGTCCGACTTCTTCGACTCGATGGGAACCATCGTCGGTGTCACCGCCGAGGCCGGTCTCCTCGACGAGCGCGGCCAGGTCCCCGGCGTCGGCCGCGTCCTGCTCATCGACAGCGTGGCGGCGGCCGCCGGCGGCGCCGCGTCCGCGTCGTCCGCCACGACCTACATCGAGTCCGCCGCGGGTGTCGGCGAAGGCGCCCGCACCGGCTTCGCCAACCTCGTCACCGGTGGCCTCTTCGCCGCCGCGCTGTTCTTCACGCCCGTGCTGACCATCGTGCCGCTCCAGGCCGCCTCGCCCGCCCTCGTCGCGGTCGGCTTCCTGATGATGACGCAGGTCAAGCACATCGACTGGGACCGCTACGAGCTCGCCGTCCCCGCCTTCCTGACGATCGTCGTCATGCCGTTCACGTACTCCATCACCAACGGCATCGGCGCCGGCTTCATCGCCTACGTCGTCATCAAGGCGTGCCTGGGCAAGGCCCGCGAGGTGCACTGGCTGCTGTGGGGCACCGCGGCGCTGTTCCTCGTCTACTTCGGGATCGACCCGCTGGAGCAGGTCCTCGGCATCAAGTGACCGACAGCACCACCGTCCGCCTCGGGGCGGCCCCGGCCGGGAGGGCCGGGGCCGCCCCGACGGCGTCACGGGGGACCGCGCGGCCGTGTCGTCCGCATCGGGGCCGCACGACAGGGCCGGGGCGCACCGGTCGCGGAAAAGGCGTTGGCACGCGCGGGTGCGGCCCTCTAGGGTGAGGACGAATCGAACGAACGGTGGCCGGTCCGCGGCCGCCGTCGTCGGCCGAGTACGGAACAGGAGGTGTGACCGATGGCTGTCTTTGAGCAGGGCGCTGCCCGCATCCAGTTCGTCGTCAAGTCCATCTCCGTGGCCACCGGCTGACCTTCCCACTCTCTCCGCGCCGACGCGCGCGTGCCGGGGCCACCCTCCTCGAAGGGCCACCCCCTTGAGCTCCAGCTTCTCCGCATCCCGCCTCTCCCCGTCCACGCTCGTCCCCTACGGCTGGGACGACGCCTGGGCCGGGGCCTTCGCCCCGTACGGGACCGACGGGCTGCTGCCCGGCCGGGTCGTGCGGGTCGACCGCGGGCAGTGCGACGTCGTCACCGCGGGCGGACTCCTGCGGGCCGACACCGCGTTCGTCACCCCGCACGACCCGCTGCGGGTCGTCTGCACCGGCGACTGGGTCGCCGTCGAACCGGGCGGCACCCCGCGCTACGTACGCGCCTGCCTCCCACGCCGTACCGCCTTCGTGCGCTCCACCTCCTCCAAGCGGTCCGAGGGGCAGATCCTCGCCGCGAACGTCGACCACGCCGTCGTCGCCGTCTCCCTGGCCGTCGAACTCGACCTCGGCCGCATCGAACGCTTCCTCGCGCTCGCCTGGGAGTCCGGCGCGCAGCCGGTGGTCGTCCTCACCAAGGCCGACCTCGTGCCCGACGCGGTGACCCTGTCGCATCTCGTCCAGGACGTCGAGACCAGCGCGCCCGGCGTGCCCGTGCTGCCCGTCAGCGCGCACGGCGGGGACGGGCTCGACGTGCTCGCCGCGGTCGTGTCGAGCGGTACGGCCGTCCTGCTCGGCCAGTCCGGCGCCGGCAAGTCCACCCTCGCCAACGCCCTGCTCGGCGAGGACGTGATGGACGTCCGGGCCACCCGCGACGCGGACGGCAAGGGCCGGCACACCACGACCACCCGCAACCTCCTCGCGCTGCCCGGCGGCGGCGTCCTCATCGACACCCCGGGGCTGCGCGGCGTCGGGCTGTGGGACGCGGAAACCGGCGTCGGGCAGGTCTTCGCCGAGATCGAGGACCTGGCCGCGGACTGCCGCTTCCAGGACTGCGCCCACGAGAGCGAACCGGGCTGCGCGGTCCTCACCGCCATCGGCTCCGGCGACCTGACCGAGCGCCGCCTGGAGAGCTACCGCAAGCTCCTGCGGGAGAACCAGCGCATCGTCGCCAAGACGGACGCCCGCCTCCGGGCGGAGATCCGCAAGGACTGGAAGCGCAAGGGCGCGATGGGCCGCGCGGCCGGGGAGCTGAAGAGAGGGCGGATGCGGTAGGCGGCGCCCGCCCGGGACCTTGCCTCGCGCGTGGGCCGCCCTGGATGCCGTGCCCCACGGGGCGGCCACGACGTACGGCGCGATCGCCGCGCGGGTGGGGGCGTCCAGGGCGGCCGTCCGGGCCGTCGGCGGGGCGATCGGCGCCAACCCGCTGCTGATCGTCCGCCCCCGCCACCGGGTGATCGGCGCCGACGGTTCCGTCACCGGCTACGCGGGGGGCCTCGACCGCACGGTGCGGCTGCCGACCCACGAGGGCGCGCTCAGCCCCGGGGCGCTGAACCGCCCCGGGCACTTCCCCGCGGGTCAGCCCCACAGCACCGCGCCCAGCCAGGCCGCCGCGATCAGCAGGCAGACGAACAGTTCGGCGAGCACACTGGAGCCGCCCGAGCGCATCGCCGTACGCAGCGCCGCCCGTGCCTCGCCGTGCCCGCCGAGGCGCAGGCGCTCGGACAGGTAGACGCCGGCGACGAAGCCCGGAACCGCGCCGATCACCGGCAGCAGCAGGAACCCGAGGATCGCGCCGGTGCCCGCGTACAGCGCCGTACGGTGCGTGACGCCGCCCGCCCGCAGCCGGCGCGGCGGCAGCGCCCAGCGCATCACCTGGAGCAGGAACAGCAGCGCCGTCGCGCCGACCAGCACCCACCAGGAGACCGGCCGCGGGTCCTGCAGGGCCCACCACAGGACGGCCGCCCACACCAGCCAGGAGCCCGGGACACCGGGCACGAGCACCCCGTACAGCCCGAGTCCCACGACCAGGCCGACCAGCAGCAGGCCCCACACTCCCATCCGTCCAGCCTGCCGGACCCGCAGGGGCGGCGCAGGACGGCCCGCCCGGCGCGGCTCAGCCCCGCGCCCGCGGGCCACCCAGCCCCGCTCGTACGCGTGCCAGCCCAACTGGAGGCGGGTCGTCACCCCTGTGATGTCCATCAGGTGCTTCACCCGTCGCTGCACCGTCCGCAGTCCCAGGTCGAGCTGTTTGGCCACGCTCGCGTCGGTCAGCCCGGCCAGCAGCAGGGACAGGATCTCCAGGTCGGTGCCGTCGGGGGCGTCCGGGCGGTCCTCGGCGACACCGGCCGCGCCCAGCCGCAGCGGGAGCCCGTCCCGCCACACCGACTCGAACAGCCCCGAGAGCAGTTCCAGCAGCCCGCCCGCGTGCACCACCAGCGCGGCGGGTTCCGCGCCGTGCGCGGTGAGCGGCACCAGGGCGAGGGCACGGTCGGCGATCACCAGCCGGGCCGGCACCCGCTGCACGACCCGCACCTGCTCGTCGTGGCCGAGGGAGGCGGCCAGCTCCGAGACGCCGTCGGGCAGATCCAGCGCGGCCCGCTCCACGACGACCCGGTGGCGCACCCCGGGCGTCCGGCACGCGCCGAGCGCGGCGGTCCGCTCCTCCGCGTGGCGGGCGGTGCCGTCCGCGGCCGCCGGAGCGCCGGCGACCAGCGTGCGGACCTCCTCGCGGGCGCCCAGCCGGATCTGCCGGAACCGCTGCGCGACCGCCGCGGCACCGCTCACCACCTCGACCAGGTCGTGCACCGCCGGCTCGGCCGCGGCGGCCCGGTACTCCTCGGCGAGCAGCGTCGCCGCCAGCTCCGCCTTCTCCAGCTCGTGCCGCTGCCGGGTGAGCAGGGCGCCCAGAGCCATCGCCGGGGGCGCCGCGACCCAGCGGCCCGGCCGCGCCGACGACTGCGCGGCCAGCCCGTGCCGCTCCAGCCCGCGCAGGGCACGCTCCGTGTCGTACTCGCCGAGCGCGAGACGGCGCGCCAGGTCGGGCACGTCGGCGGCGCCCACGGACACCAGCGCCCGGTACGCCGACTCGTGCGTCTCGTCCATCCCCAGCACTTCCAGCATCCGCCCCGGTCCTCCCCGACCCGACCCCGCAACCCGGCCCCGGACTCTCCGAGCCCGGCCTGCCCGACCCGGAACGCCCGGCCCCGGACGCCCGGGTCCGTACCCCGATAAACGGACACGCCGTGCCGTCCGTGGCGGAAAACCGCAGTGCGGTAAGCCTCCACAACGGCGTAAACCCGCCTGGGCACATCATCGCCGTACAGCCCGCCACTCTGCCAAGGTGAGTCACTCACCACCACGGCCTCGCCGCGATCCGGCCCGGCCGACGGGGACGCCGGGCGGTCCTCCTGTGGGGGGTGGGGCCGCCCGGCGTCCCCCGCCGGACGCCGTGCCGTCTCCCAGCGCCCGCCTCACCTTCCGCCGGGCCACCTTGTCGTCTTTTCCGGCCGGCCCTTCTTCGGTGGCCCGCGCGGTGGAGAATCGGGGCATGAACCAGCAGGGGGAGAGCCCCACCGGCCACGAGGACGACTGGTGGCGGCAGTTGTACGACGACGCCACCGGTGACACGGGCCCCACGCCCGCCCGCGACTCACTGGACGACCGGTTCGCCTCGGCGGCCGACGCCCTGGCCCCGGACAACGCCGCCCGGAGACCGCCCGCCGCCGGGGGACCGCCCGCCGCCGGGGGACCCGCCGCCGGGCCGGAACCGGAGAGTGGTCCGGCCCGCGGCACCGCGCCCGGGCCTCCCACGGGCCGGCCCGACCCGTACTCTCCCGCCACCCCTTCGGGCCCGCCCGACGGGTACGGTCCTGCCACCCCCTCGGATCAGCCCGAACCGTACGGTCTCGGTACCTCCTCCGGGTCGCGCGGCGCCTCCTCCGGCTTGCGCGGCCCGTATGCTCCTGCCGCACCCTCCGGCCCGCCCGAACGGTGCGGTTCACCCGGCCCCTCAGGCGGCTCCGGTTTTTCCGGCTCCTCCGGCTCCGGCTCCGGCTTTTCCGGTTCCTCCGTCGCCTCTCGCCCCTCCGCGTCGTATCCGGATCTGCGGCTCTCCGCTCCCGTCGTCGGCCCCGGCCCGGACCACGTCGGTGCCCAGCCGCCCACGTACGACGCCGATCCCGGCGCGCTGCCGCCCGCCGATCCCGACGCCCTCACCGAACTCGTCCCCGACACCGTGCTCGACGGCGCCCGGCACGGCACCTGCACGCTGCGCGCCGTGTCGGTGCGCGGGGACTCGGCGCGGTTCCGGGGCGAGCCGCGCAGCGACTCCCTGCTCACCGCCCGGTTCGGCACCGGCGAACAGGCCCTGGTGCTGGTCGCGTTGGCCTCCGGCGTCCGCGGCGCCCCGGGGGCGCACCGCGCCGCCGCCGAGGCGTGCCACCTGATCGGCCGGGCCGTCGGCCGCAGCCACGCCCGGCTCGCGCGGGACATGGGGGCGGCCCGGCGCGGTGACCTGAAGTCCGGGCTGCACCGGCTGACCGACCGCAGCCTCGGCATGCTCCGCGCCTCCGCCGCCGAGCAGGGCCTCGACCCCGGCGCGTACACGGCAGGCCTGCGCTGTCTCCTGCTTCCGGCCGACCCCGAGTGCCGTACCCGGGTGTTCTTCGGCGTCGGTGAGGGCGGACTGTTCCGGCTGCGGGACGGCCGGTGGCAGGACATCGAGCCCGCCGCCCCCGGCACGGGCGGCGGCGCCGACACCGACGGCGACCGCATCACCCTGGACCTCGGCATACCCACCCCGCCCGGTCCGTACGAGCCGGCCCCGCCGCCCGCGTCCTTCCGCTTCCGGGCCTCCGTGGCCCTGCCCGGGGACACGCTGCTGATGTGCACGGCGGGCCTCGCCGAGCCCCTGCGCGGCGAGCCCGAACTGGCCGCCTACCTGGGCGAACGCTGGTCCGCCCCGGCCCCGCCGCCTCTCGCCGGGTTCCTGGCCGACACGCAGGTCCGGGTCAGGGGCTACGCCGACGACCGTACGGCGGCCGCCGTGTGGGAGGC
>DASTDN010000436.1:0-2455 GCA_035710365.1 Streptomyces sp.
CCGGTGTTCCAGGTGCGGAAGATCTCCGCGATCTCGGCGGGGGAGTACCCGGCGACGTCCCGCAGCAGTTGGTACGCCTCGCCGATCAACTGCATGTCGGCGTACTCGATGCCGTTGTGGACCATCTTCACGAAGTGACCGGCGCCGTCCGGGCCGACGTGCGTCACGCAGGGAGCCCCGTCGGCGGCCTTCGCGGAGATCTTCTCCAGCATCGGGCCGAGCGACGCGTACGACTCCTCCGAGCCGCCCGGCATGATGCTCGGGCCGTGCAGCGCGCCCTCCTCGCCGCCGGAGATGCCGGTGCCGACGAAGTGGATGCCCCGTTCGCGCAGGTCACGCTCGCGGCGCCGGGTGTCCGCGAAGTGCGC
Organism: Streptomyces sp.; assembly: GCA_035710365.1. Taxonomy (GTDB): domain Bacteria; phylum Actinomycetota; class Actinomycetes; order Streptomycetales; family Streptomycetaceae; genus Streptomyces. Next base: position 369 of record DASTDN010000436.1, read on the forward strand.
GTTGCCGCCGTCGACGATCATGTCGCCGGGCTCCAGCAGCGGGGCGAACTCGCCGATCACCGCGTCGGTCGGCCCGCCCGCCTTCACCATGACCACCAGCCGCCGGGGGCGTTCCAGCGCCGCCACGAACTCCTCGGCGGTCTCGGCCGTGACGAACTCGCCCTCGCTACCGAACTCCTCGACCAGCGCGTGCGTACGCGCGGCCGTCCGGTTGTGCACGGCCACCGGGTAGCCGTTGCGGGCGAAGTTCCGGGCCAGGTTGCGGCCCATGACCGCGAGGCCCGTGACGCCGATCTGCGCTGTCGTGCTCGTGCTCATACCGCCCGCTCCTGGAAGTCTGCCGGTCGCGCGGACCCGCGCTGTGGTGCCGGTGCCGGTCGTGGGTGATCCTTGCGGCTGCCCACCCATCGTGACCCGCCGCGACGCCGCCCGCACGATCACCGGCCCGCCCCCGCCGCGCGCCGGCCTCGTACGGGCCACCCGCCGCGGCGCCCCCGGCGCGGCTCCCCGCGGTCCCGGGCCGCCCCCACGCCCCGGCGGGACTCGCGCCACGGCCGCCTCCGCGCCACGGGCCGCCCCCACGCCCGGCAGGGCCCGCGCCCCGGCAGGACCCGGTCCCGCTTAGGGCTTCCGGGCGCCCCGCCCCGGCCGTGCGAACAGTGGCCGGCAGCCCGTCAACCGACTCGCACGGCAGACCGATTGACGCCTTGTCACAGCATCTGCGCGCCGTTTACTTTTGCCCCTCCTGACGCATGTTGATGGGGGGCTCCATGGCCGTGAACGGACGGCACCGCCGGTACCAGCCGAACAGGATCAACCGCGCCTCACTCACCGTGACGGCGGGCGGCGCCGGTATCGCCCTCCCGCTCATCGGCGCCGGCACCCCCGCCCAGGCGGCCGACGCGGAGGCCCGGGACACGGTCACGGCCGAGGTCGCACAGCAGGACCACGCCACCGGCCTCCACACCGCGGACGGCCACGAGGAGCACGGCACGGCGTCCCGGGCGACCCCGGCGCACAAGCCGGCGCAGGTGGACGTACGACCGCAGACCACGCCGCAGTCCCGCGCGGGCCGCACCGAGATGTACCGGGTGGTCCCGGGCGACACGCTCTCCGGCATCGCGGAGGAAGGGGAGGTCGACGGCGGCTGGCAGGGCCTCTACGCCGCCAACCGCAAGACCGTCGGCGACGACCCCGACCTGATCCTGCCGGGCCAGCGGCTCTCCCTGCGCGCCGGGGCGGCCGAGGCCCCGGCGAAGCCGAGCGCCACGGAGCGGTCCGGGACGCGCGAGGACACCCGCACCAAGCCCGGGCCGTCCGACAAGGACAAGGCGACGGACAAGGCGAAGACCAAGTCCAAGGGCAAGCCCAAGGACAGGGCGAAGGACAAGGCGGAGGACAGAGGCGGGAACTCCGCCGGGGACGCCGCGAAGGAGTCCGCCGAGGACACGCGCGAGGAGCCCCGGAAAGCCGCCCCGAAGGACACCCATCCGAAGACGTCACCGGAGCGCGCCGAGCGCAAGGCCGGATCCGGCCACTCCGGCCAGTCGGACCGGACCAGCGGGTCGTCCCGCGTCGCACCCGTCGGCGCCGCGCTCGGCACGCCGTACCACCAGGCCGGTTCCTCCTGGTCGAAGGGCTATCACACCGGGGTCGACTTCCCCGTCCCGACCGGTACGTCCGTGAAGGCGATCGCCGCGGGCCGGGTCGTCAGCGCGGGCTGGGGCGGTTCGTACGGCTACGAGGTCGTCATCCGGCACGACGACGGCCGCTACAGCCAGTACGGCCACCTGTCGGCGATCTCCGTGCGCGCCGGGCAGAGCGTGAACGTGGGCCAGCGGATCGCCCGCTCGGGGTCCACGGGCAACAGCTCGGGCCCGCATCTGCACTTCGAGGTGCGGACGGGGCCCGGGTTCGGCAGTGACGTCGACCCGCTGGCGTACCTCCGGGCCGGCGGAGTCAGGATTTGACGCGCACCCGGTGCCGGTCCGCCGCCGGCACCGCGGGCAGCCACGGGCTGCCGTAGAACGGGGTCGCGAACCGGGGGACGTCGTCGAGGACGGCCTCCGCGCCCTCCACGTCGTCCA
>DASTDN010000437.1:0-5022 GCA_035710365.1 Streptomyces sp.
GGATCTCCGGGCCGTGCGGCCGCTCTGGGGGGTTCACCCGGTCAGGATGGCACGGCGGCCCCGCCGACGGCCGGTGCTTTCCCCGGCGCGCCCGCCGGGTCCCCGGACACGCGCCCCACACCGGGCCGGGCCGCCGCCCTGCCGGGCCGCCGCGGGCCCGGTCATGCGCCCGGCCACCGCGCTCGCCGTGTGCCCGGCACCGGGCCCCGCCCGGCACCGGGCGGGGCCCGCCGGCAGGTCAGCCGTGCCGGTACGCCACCAGCGAGATCCCCACGTAGTGCGTGATGAACGCGGCGAGGGTCAGCGTGTGGAAGACCTCGTGGAAGCCGAACCAGCGCGGCCAGGGGTTGGGGCGCTTGATGCCGTAGATGACGCCGCCCGCGCTGTAGAGCAGGCCGCCGGTGATGACCAGGACGAGGACGGCGATGCCGCCCGCGCGCATGAAGTCCGGCAGGAAGAACACGGCGGCCCAGCCCATGGCGATGTAGCAGGGGGTGTACAGCCAGCGGGGCGCGCCGACCCAGAACACCCGGAACAGGATGCCCGCCGCGGCGGCGCCCCAGACGCCCCACAGCAGCCACTGGCCCTTGGCGCCGGGCAGCAGCAGGATCGTCAGCGGCGTGTAGGTGCCCGCGATGATCAGGAAGATGTTGGCGTGGTCGAGGCGGCGCAGCACGCCGTCCATGCGGGGGCTCCAGTCGCCCCGGTGGTACAGCGCGCTCACCCCGAACAGCAGGCACGCCGTCAGCGCGTACACGGCGCAGGCGGCGCGGGCGCGGGGGGTGCCGGCGAACGCGGTGAGCAGCAGGCCGGAGACCAGGGCCGCCGGGAACATGGCCAGGTGCAGCCAGCCGCGCAGCTTGGGCTTGACGGGATGGGGCAGGTCGAGCGCGACGGGGCCGTGGCCGGCGACCGGTGATTCGGCGCGCGCGTCGGGAGCGGACGCAGTCATGCGATGCATCGTACCTACGGGTGCGTAAGTAGACCGTCGGTGGAGGACGTCGCGGGCGGGCGTGACCGGTCTCTCACGGGGTACCCGGCGGCGGCGCGGACCGGCGCACCGCGAGTGACGCGGTGGTGACGGTCGGGGAGCGGGGGCGCGAGTGGCGATCCTCACTCCGCTCACTTGTGAGTCCCTCTGGACATATGGGCGCGCGCATCGGATGATCAAATGAGTGCGGTCGACACCGGATGAGCGCCATAGCTCGTGCCGTGAGCATCCGGGTCGCAGCCCCCACGGGGCCGAACAACACACACCCTCATCTAGGAGCAATCGTGGCGCGCGACATCGCGGCTCCCGCAGTGATCCCCACCCGGCACCAGGAACTGATCTCGTGGGTCGACGAGATCGCCGAGCTGACGCAGCCGGACGCCGTGGTCTGGTGCGACGGCTCGGAGGCCGAGTACGAGCGGCTGTGCGGCGAGCTCGTCGAGAAGGGCACCTTCACCCGGCTCGACCCGGTCAAGCGCCCCCACTCCTACTACGCCGCGTCCGACCCCACCGACGTCGCCCGCGTCGAGGACCGCACGTTCATCTGCTCGGAGAAGCAGGAAGACGCGGGCCCCACGAACCACTGGAAGGCCCCCGCGGAGATGCGGGAGATCTTCATCGGTGACAAGGGCCTGTTCCGCGGCTCGATGCGCGGCCGGACCATGTACGTCGTGCCCTTCTGCATGGGCCCGCTCGGCTCGCCGCTGTCCGCGATCGGCGTCGAGATCACCGACTCGGCGTACGTCGCCGTCTCCATGCGCACCATGACCCGCATGGGACGGCCCGTCCTGGACGAACTGGGCGACGAGGGCTTCTTCGTGAAGGCCGTCCACAGCGTGGGCGCACCGCTGGCCGAGGGGGAGAAGGACGTCCCCTGGCCCTGCAGCGGCACCAAGTACATCTCCCACTTCCCCGAGAGCCGCGAGATCTGGTCCTACGGCTCCGGCTACGGCGGCAACGCCCTGCTCGGAAAGAAGTGCTACGCGCTGCGTATCGCCTCCGTCATGGCGCGCGACGAGGGCTGGCTCGCCGAGCACATGCTCGTGCTGAAGCTGACCCCGCCGCGCGGTGAGGCGAAGTATGTGGCCGCGGCCTTCCCGAGCGCCTGCGGCAAGACCAACCTCGCCATGCTGGAGCCGACGGTGCCCGGCTGGACGGTCGAGACGATCGGCGACGACATCGCCTGGATGCGCTTCGGCGAGGACGGCCGTCTGTACGCCATCAACCCCGAGGCGGGCTTCTTCGGGGTCGCGCCCGGCACGGGCGAGCACACCAACGCCAACGCGATGAAGACGCTGTGGGGCAACGCCGTCTTCACGAACGTCGCGCTCACCGACGACGGCGACGTGTGGTGGGAGGGCATGACGCAGGAGCCCCCGGCGCACCTCACGGACTGGAAGGGCAACGACTGGACGCCCGCGTCCGGGACCCCGGCCGCGCACCCCAACGCCCGTTTCACCGTGCCCGCCTCGCAGTGCCCGATCATCGCGCCCGAGTGGGAGGACCCCCGGGGCGTGCCGATCTCCGCGATCCTCTTCGGCGGGCGGCGTGCCACGGCCGTGCCGCTCGTGACGGAGTCCTTCGACTGGAACCACGGCGTCTTCCTCGGCGCGAACGTGGCCAGCGAGAAGACCGCCGCCGCCGAGGGCAAGGTGGGTGAGCTGCGCCGCGACCCGTTCGCGATGCTGCCGTTCTGCGGCTACAACATGGGCGACTACATGGCCCACTGGATCGACGTGGCCAAGGACAAGGACCCGGCGAAGCTGCCGAGGATCTACTACGTCAACTGGTTCCGCAAGGACGACGCGGGCCGGTTCGTCTGGCCCGGCTTCGGGGAGAACGGCCGCGTCCTGAAGTGGATCGTGGAGCGTCTGGAGGGCGCGGCCGAGGGCGTGGAGACGCCGATCGGCGTGCTCCCGGCCAAGGGTTCCCTCGACACGGACGGCCTGGACCTGCCCGAGGAGGACCTCGACTTCCTGCTCGGTGTCGACAAGGAGGTGTGGCGGGAGGAGGCGGCGCTGATCCCCGAGCACCTCAACACCTTCGGCGACCACACGCCGAGGGAGCTGTGGGACGAGTACCGGGCGCTGGTGCGGCGCCTGGGCTGATCCCCCCCGAACCCCCGCGGCCGGCCCCGATGGGAGCCCTGACCAGTGATCGTCACGGGCCGGCCGCGGTGTGGCGGCACATGTCACGAACCGTGGCCCCGCACAATGGCGTGCGGGGCCGTGCTGTCGTGCGGGCGGGCGGCGGGTCAGCCGGCCGTGAGCGCGCGGCCGGCGAGGGCCGTGTGGGCGTCCATGCGTTCCGCGGCGAGGATGGCCGCCGCCGTGTCGGCGCGGGAGGCGGCGACGACGAGGGCCCGGCCCGCCAGGGTGTGCGCCCGGCGGTGCAGCGCGGGTGCCCGGGTGGCGGCCCGGTCCGGGGGCGCGGTGCCCTCGGCCGACGCGGCGCGGGCCGGGGGACGGCCGCCCCGCAGCCGCGTCACCTGCCCGGCGAGCCGCTCGGCCGCGGCGTCCAGGTCGGGGGAGGGGGCCAGGGCGCGCAGTTCGTCCGTGACGGCGAGCAGCGCGGCGAGGTGGCCCGCGAGCTGGATGTCCAGCTCCTCCTCACGGGAGCGGTGCGGGAAGTCGGCGGCCGTCGTGCTGTGGACCGCCTTGGCGCGGATCGGTTCGTACATGGGACGGCCTCCTGAACTTCAACAGGAAAACATCCTAGCTTGGATTCCGTCTAAAGTTGTGCTGGGGCAAAACCGGTGGGCCCGGCTTCGAAGGTGCCGCCCCGGGTGTCAGGGCTGGCCGTAGCCGTCCAGGAAGCGTCCGATCCGGCCCATCGCGTCCCGCAGGTCGGTCACCGACGGCAGGGTCACCACCCGGAAGTGGTCCGGCTCGGGCCAGTTGAAGCCGGTGCCCTGCACGACCATGATCTTCTCGCGGCGCAGCAGGTCCAGCACCATCTCCCGGTCGTCCTTGATCTTGAACACCTTGGGGTCGAGGCGCGGGAAGAGGTACAGCGCCCCCTTGGGCCGGACGCACGTCACGCCCGGGATCTGCGTCAGCAGCTCGTACGCCACGTCCACCTGCTCCTTCAGGCGTCCGCCCGGCAGCACCAGGTCGTTGATCGTCTGGCGTCCGGCGAGCGCGGCGACGACGCCGTGCTGGCCCGGCATGTTGGCGCACAGCCGCATGTTCGCCAGGATCGTCAGGCCCTCGATGTAGGAGTCGGCGTGCGCGCGGGGGCCGGAGATCGCCATCCAGCCGACGCGGTAGCCGGCCACCCGGTAGGCCTTCGACATGCCGTTGAAGGTGAGGGTGAGCAGGTCGGGGGCGACCTTCGCGGTCGGGGTGTGCGTGGCGCCGTCGTAGAGGATCTTGTCGTAGATCTCGTCGGAGCAGACCAGCAGGTTGTGGCGGCGGGCGATGTCGGTGAGGCCCTTGATCATCGCCTCGTCGTACACCGCGCCTGTCGGGTTGTTCGGGTTGATGATCACGAGCGCCTTGGTGCGGTCGGTGATCTTCCGCTCGACGTCCGCGAGGTCGGGCATCCAGTCGGCCTGCTCGTCGCAGCGGTAGTGCACGGCCGTGCCGCCGGAGAGGGAGACGGCCGCCGTCCACAGCGGGTAGTCCGGGGCGGGCACCAGGACCTCGTCGCCGTCGTCGAGCAGGCCCTGCATCGCCATGACGATCAGCTCGGAGACGCCGTTGCCGACGAAGACGTGCTCGACGTCCGTCTCGATGCCGAGGGTCTGGTTGTGCATGACGACGGCCCGGCGCGCGGCCAGCAGGCCCTTGGCGTCGCCGTAGCCGTGGGCCGACGACACGTTGCGGAGGATGTCCTCCAGGATCTCGGGCGGGCACTCGAACCCGAACGCGGCCGGGTTGCCCGTGTTGAGCTTGAGGATGCGGTGACCGGCTGCTTCCAGCCGCATCGCCTCCTCGAGCACCGGGCCCCGGATCTCGTAACAGACGTTGGCGAGCTTGGTCGACTGGATCACCTGCATGTCTGGGAGCTTACGGCCCGGTAAGCCCGGC
>DASTDN010000438.1:0-4999 GCA_035710365.1 Streptomyces sp.
TCTGATCCGCCCGCGCCTTGAACTGATCGAACATCGCCCGACCCGAACCATTGAACTTGCCCTCCAACGGCTGCGCCGCCTGAACCAACTGACGCACCAGACCACCAAGATCATCACTCGCACCACGCGAGTCACGCTGCAACGTGGACAGCGTCTGCGCACCCATGTCGAACTTCATACTGAAACTCGCCTCCCCCGCCGGGATCCGTTGACCGAATTGTACGTAACCCCTCTCTATCAAGCCGTCGAACGCCCGTGCAATGACTCGGCGTCGGCAGGGACAGAAGCAGAACAATTCCGTGACAGAGACGGTGGGTGGCGCGGGAGGCCCGGGGCAGAGGGCTCAGCGGGGCGTGGGCGTCGGGCCGTCGCGGCTGATGAGGAGCAGCGCGCGGTCGTCGTTGACGTCCTTCGCGACCGCCTCGATGAGGTGCCAGGCGGCGCCGTGGAAGCCGCCCGCGACGTAACGGTCGGCCTCGCCGGTGAGGCGGTCGATGCCCTCCACGATGTCGCGTTCGGAGGTCTCCACGAGGCCGTCCGTGAACAGCATCAGGACGTCGCCGGGGCGCAGGCTGCCCTTCACCGAGTCGAACTGGGCGCCGCCGTAGACGCCGAGGAGCGGGCCCTCGGCGGCCTTCTCCTCCCAGCGGCCGTTGCCCGCGCTGAGCTGGAGGCCCGGCGGGTGGCCCGCGGAGTACAGCTCGTAGTCGCCCGAGTCGAGGTCGAGGACGAGGTGGATGGAGGTCGCGAAGCCCTCGGCCCAGTCCTGGCGCAGGAGATAGCCGTTGGCGGCCGGGAGGAAGGCGTGCGGGGGCAGGGAGCCGAGCAGGCCGCCGAACGCGCCGGACAGCAGCAGGGCGCGGGAGCCGGCGTCCATGCCCTTGCCGGAGACGTCGGTGAGGACGACTTCGAGGGTCCGGCCGGCGTTGGTGCGGGCCGCGACGACGAAGTCGCCCGAGAAGGACTGGCCGCCGGCTGGGCGCAGCGCCATCTCGCGGTGCCAGCCGGCGGGCAGCTTGGGCAGTGTGCTCTGGACGCGGATGCGTTCGCGGAGGTCGAAGAGCATGGTGCCGCCACGCCGCCAGGGCACGCCGACCCGGCTGCGGAACTGGGCGAGGAGCAGCCCGAAGAAGCCGCAGGCGGCGACGACCAGGACGACGCCGGGGGTGACCCGGGAGGGGCCGCCGGTGTACGGGCCGAGCCACACGGATTCCACGATCAGGGCGGTGGCGGCGGCCGCGTACAGGCCGAGGAGGCTGGCCGGGCGCAGCACGAGGCCGCCCGCGACGATGGGCAGGACCAGGGCGGACGGCGCGATCCAGACGGAGTTGGCGAGTGTGGCCGTGGTGATCACGGGAATGGTGAAGAGGAGGCCGGCGAGCGCGACCCAGTCGGAGCCGTCGCCCCGGAAGTAGTCGACCGCGCTTCTGCGCAGGCCGGTGCGGACCCGGTGCCATTGCTTCTTCCACCGGGCCGTGAAGGTGTCGGCGGCGGCGCGCCGCTCCCGTCCTGCTGCCATTAGTTCGTTGAGCCTATCCATCGGACCGGCCCCTTGGCACGGGAGGCCCTGGTTGTCCCCCGTCCGGGGACCGACGTCACAGGGGACTTCACGCCAGACCGCCGCGCCGCCCCCGAGGGATGCTGCCCGGTTCGTCCGGTATCACCCGGGTATGCGTGGGCCATGGGGGCCGGTTCCGGGCTGCGGGCAGTTCGGCGGGCACGTGGTACGGGACTGTGGTGCGCGCCTCGGTGGGCCCCAAGGCACCGGTGGCGCGCGGGCCGTGGAACGCGCCGACGGATCCGGACCGTTCGCCGGGGGCGCGGGACGGTGCCGGGGGTGCGGGGGCGAAGGGGGTGTCCGGGCCGTCGCACGGGCTTCGGGCCGACATCCCCGGCGTCCTCCTCCCGCGGGCTCATGCGCGCTGGCAGCCGGGGCACCAGAAGAGGTTGCGGGCGGCGAGCGGGGCGGTGCGGATCTCGCTGCCGCAGATGTGGCAGGGCAGGTGGGCCCGGCGGTACACGTACACCTCGCCGCCGTGGTCGTCGACGCGGGGCGGGCGGCCCATCGCCTCCGGGGTGTGTTCGGGGCGGACGGTGTCGATGCGGTTGTTGCGGACGCCCTCGCGCATGAGGGTGACGAGGTCGGCCCAGATCGCGTCCCACTCGGCGGGGGTGATGTCCCTGCCCGCGCGCCACGGGTCGATGCCGTGCCGGAAGAGGACCTCGGCGCGGTAGACGTTGCCGACCCCGGCGACGACCTTCTGGTCCATGAGGAGACCGGCGATCGTCGTACGGCTGCGGGAGATCCGCCGGTGGGCGGCGGCCGGGTCGGCGTCGTCGCGCAGCGGGTCGGGGCCGAGGCGGGCGTGGACCGCGGCCTTCTCGGTGCCGGTGATCAGCGCGCAGGTGGTGGGGCCGCGCAGGTCCACGCAGGCGGTGGGGCCGGCCAGGCGCAGGCGGACGGTGTCCGTGGGGGGCGGGGCGGGTGCGGGCGCGAAGGTGACCTTGCCGAAGAGGCCGAGGTGGATGTGGACCCAGTCGGGGTGGCCGGGGTCGCGGAAGCCGAGGAAGAGGTGCTTGCCGTGGGCGTCGGCGGTGTGCAGGACGGTGCCGTCGAGGAGGGCGGCGGCGTCGCTGAACTTGCCCTGGGGGCTGGTGGCGCGCGCGGGTGCTCCGGCGAGGGCGGCGGCGTAGTCCTGGGCCAGCCGGTGGATGGTGTGCCCTTCCGGCACGGGTGGTTCTCCTTCGTCCGCCCGCGCCCCGTCCGGTGCGGCCGGGGCGCGGGCCTGGTCCGGTCGCGGTCGGCTACTGCTGCGGGTGGTGGGCCGGGACGGGCGGGAGGTCGCCCGTGGTCTCGTACGCGCTCAGCATGTCGATGCGGCGGACGTGGCGCTCGTCGCCCGAGAAGGGGGTGGCGAGGAAGGTCTCGACGAACGCCGTCGCCTCGTCCAGGGAGTGCATGCGCGCGCCGACCGCGACGACGTTGGCGTTGTTGTGCTGGCGGCCGAGTTCGGCGGTCTCGGTGGACCAGGCGAGGGCGGCCCGTACGCCCTTGACCTTGTTGGCGGCCATCTGCTCGCCGTTGCCGGAGCCGCCGATGACGACGCCGAGCGCGTCCGGGTCCGCGGCCGTACGCTCGGCGGCGCGGAGGCAGAACGGCGGGTAGTCGTCCTGGGCGTCGTAGAGGTGCGGCCCGCAGTCGACGGGCTCGTGACCGGCGTTCTTGAGCCACTCGACGAGGTGGTTCTTGAGTTCGTAGCCGGCATGGTCGGAACCGAGATACACGCGCATGGGACGAGTGTGGCATGACGGCCGGTGGGGGGCGGCGCCGGGAGGGCTTGACGGCAATCAAGCCACTAATTCAGTAAAAGCTCAGGAAAACCTCAAGTAACGATATGGATTCAAAGGTTTCTGAATTTAATGCCCTCCGTTTCACTGGATCGGCCCGTACGCCGATGGTGCGGGTCCCTGTCCGCCCGGCGCAGAAGGAAGGCCTCTCCCCCATGACGTCGCAGCCGCCCTTGCCCAAGGCCGGAGGTGGTCCCGGTGAATCCGGGACCGGTCTCCAGGCCGGACTGAAGAACCGCCATCTGTCGATGATCGCCATCGGCGGTGTGATCGGTGCCGGTCTGTTCGTCGGGTCCAGTTCCGGCATCGCCACCGCCGGACCCGGCATTCTCCTGTCGTACGCCCTCGTCGGCACGCTCGTGGTGCTGGTGATGCGGATGCTCGGGGAGATGTCGGCCGCCAATCCCACCTCCGGGTCGTTCTCCGCGCACGCCGACCGGGCGCTCGGCCGCTGGGCCGGGTTCTCCATCGGCTGGCTGTACTGGTTCTTCTGGGTCGTGGTGCTGGCGGTCGAGGCGACCGCGGGGGCGGTGATCCTGGAGGGCTGGGTGCCGGCCGTGCCGCAGTGGGCGTGGGCGCTCATCGTGATGGTGGTGCTGACGGCGACCAACCTGGTGTCCGTGGGGTCCTACGGCGAGTTTGAGTTCTGGTTCGCCGGGATCAAGGTCGTCGCGATCAGCGTCTTCATCGTGATCGGCGGGCTCGCCGTGTTCGGTGTGCTGCCTGGCGCCGACGTCGAACAGGCGGGACTCGCCAATCTGACCGATCACGGGGGCTTCCTGCCGAACGGGCCGGGCTCCATCCTGACCGGTGTGCTGCTCGTGGTGTTCTCCTTCATGGGCAGTGAGATCGCGACGCTGGCGGCGGGCGAGTCGGAGGACCCGCAGCGGGCCGTGGCCAAGTCGACCAACAGCATCATCTGGCGCATCGCCGTCTTCTACCTGGGCTCGATCTTCGTCGTGGTGACCCTGCTGCCGTGGAACGACCCGGCGCTCGCCGAGAAGGGCTCCTACGTGGCGGCCCTCGACACGCTCGGCATCGCGCACGCCGGTCAGATCATGAACTTCATCGTCCTGACCTCGGTGCTGTCCTGCCTCAACTCCGGTCTCTACACGGCCTCGCGGATGGCGTTCTCGCTGGGTGAGCGCGGGGACGCGCCGAAGGCGTTCGCCCGCACCACGGCGCGGGGCGTGCCGCGTACGGCGATCGTCGCGTCGGTCGTGTTCGGCTTCGTCGCGGTGTTCTTCAACTACCGGTTCCCGGACTCCGTGTTCCTGTTCCTGGTCAACTCCTCCGGCGCGGTCGCGCTGTTCGTGTGGCTGGTGATCTGCTTCTCGCAGTTGCGGATGCGGCGGATCATCCAGGCGGAGGCGCCGGAACGGCTGGTCGTCCGGATGTGGCTGTACCCCTATCTGACCTGGGCGACGGCCGCGCTGATCGTGTTCGTCCTCGGTTACATGCTGACCGACACCGAGCACGACGGCCGCAAGACGGTGCTGCTGTCGCTGCTGGTCGCGGCGGCGGTGCTGGCCGTGGCCTTCGTCAAGGAGCGGCTGCGCGGCAGGCGTACGGCCGTCGCCGAGGAGAGCGCGGACAAGGTCTCCGCGGGCTGACACCCACTGCGGGACATGAAGGAGGGGCCGGCCGGGTC
>DASTDN010000439.1:0-4563 GCA_035710365.1 Streptomyces sp.
GGTGTTCCGCAGCGAGGTGCTGGACACCTGGGTGATCGCGGACGGCGCGCTCGCCCGGTCCGTCCTGACCGACGTCCGCTTCGGGACGCTGACCCGCGCGGGCGGACGGCACCGCGCGGAACTCCTGCCGCCGGCCGGACCCGACCTCGCCCCGAGCGCCCCGGGCGCCCCGGGCGGCCCGGACGGCGCGGGCGGAAGCCTCGCACCACGGGACGAGGCGGCCCTCGAAGCCCTCGCCGAGGAGACCGCGCGCACCCTCCTGGGCCGGCTCGGCCCCGGCTTCGACCTGGCCGCCGACTTCGCGCGCCGCGTTCCGGCCCGGGCACTGGCGGAGTTCCTCGGGGTGCCCGCCGCCGACCGCGGCCGGTTCGAGAGCCTGCTGACCGCCTGCGCCCGCACCCTCGACAGCCTGCTGTGCCCGCAGACACTCGACGTCACACGCACCGGCCTGGGGGCGGCGGCCGAACTCCACGATCTGCTGACCCGCCACCACACCGGTAGCGGGGCGCGCTCACCGCGCGAGGCCCTCGCCCTGGCGGTCACCGCGGCCGAGCCCGCCGCCGTGCTCGTCTGCGACGCGTTCGAGGAGCTGGGCGGCGCTCACGGGCAGGGCCGGTGGGAGGCGCTCGGCCGCGCCCCGGAGACGGCCGACGCCGCCGTGCTGCGGACGTGGTGGCGGCGGCCGCCGGTGCGGGTGGAGAGCAGGTTCGCGCAGGAGGACGTCGTCCTGGCCGGGGTGCCCGTCCCCGTGGACGGGCACGTGGCGGTCCTGGCCGCCGCCGCCCAGCGCGACCCGGCAGCCGCCCCGCCGGGCATCGGGCACGGCGAGGTACGTACCGGGTCCACTCCGCCGGGCGCCGGGTACGGCCCCGGCACCCCGCCGGGCGCCCTCGGTACCCCTCTCGGCACCCCCCTGGGCCTCCTCGGTGGCGAGCACGCCACCTCCGCCGCCCGCGCGGCCCGCGCCCTCGCCCGCGCCGCGCTGCGGGTCCTCGCGCGGGAGGCACCGGAGCTGCGCCCGGGCGGGCCGGCGGTGCGCCTGCGGCGGGCACCGGTCACGCTCGGCCACGCCCGTTTCCCCGTCACCCGGACGGCCCCCCGGCCCGCGGCACCCGCCGGCCCGCGCCCGGCATGAACGGCAGCACCCACCCACGCCGACCACCGACCGCCGAACGAGGGAACCAGCCGATGCGCGTCCTGATCACGTCGATCGCCCACAACACGCACTACTACCACCTGGTGCCGCTCGCCTGGGCCCTGAAATCCGCGGGTCACGAGGTACGGGTGGCCAGTCAGCCGCGCATCACCGACGTCATCACCAGGTCCGGTCTGACGGCGTGGCCGGTCGGTGACGACAAGGACATGATGGAACTGTTCACCGAGATCGGCGGGGACATCGCCCCCTACCAGGAGGGCCTGAACTTCGCCGAGGACCGCCCCGAGGCACTCACCTGGGAGCACCTGCTCGGCCAGCAGACCGTCCTGACCTCGCTGTGCTTCGCGCCGCTCAACGGCGACTCCACGATGGACGACATCGTCGCGCTGGCCCGCGCCTGGCAGCCGGACCTGGTGATCTGGGAGACCTTCACCCACGCGGGAGCGGTCGCGGCGCACGCCGTGGGCGCGGCGCACGCCCGCCTCCTGTGGGGCCCCGACGTCATCGGTCAGGCCCGGGAACGCTTCGTGGACGCCAAGGCCCGGCAGGCTCCCGAACACCGCGAGGACCCCATGGCCGAGTGGCTCGGCTGGACCCTGGAACGGCTGGGCCTCCCGCCCGCCGGAGACCGCCTGGAGGAACTGCTCCACGGGCAGCGCGTCATCGACCCGATGGCCCGGAGCGTACGGCTCGACCCGCGCGGACCGGCCCTGCCCATGCGCTTCGTCCCCTACAACGGCCCGGCCACCGTCCCCGACTGGCTGGCCGAGAAGCAGACCCGGCCGCGGATCTGCCTCACCCAGGGCGTGTCGGGACGCGAAACCCGCGGGAAGGACATCGTCCGCTTCCAGGACCTGCTCACGGCCCTGGGGGACCTCGACGTGGAGATCGTCGCCACCCTGGACAGCACCCAGCGCGACCACCTGACGGACGTCCCCGGCAACGTACGGATGGTCGACTTCGTCTCCATGGACGTCCTGCTGCCGACCTGCGCCGCGGTCATCCACCACGGCGGCGCCGGAACCTCCGCGACGGCCCTCCTGCACGGCGTCCCGCAGATCGTCATCGGCGCGCACTGGGACGCGCCGCTCATGGCCCGCAGGCTCGACGAGCTGGGAGCCGGGATCTCCATCCGCCCCGAGGACCTCGACGCGGCCACCCTGCGCGCGGCCGTCCAACGCGTCCTCGCCGACCCGGCGCTCCAGCGGAACGCCGACCGCCTACGGGCCGAGATCCTCTCCGACCCCACCCCCGCCGAGACCGTCGGCACGCTGGAGCGGCTGGCCCGGGCCACCACCACGCGGCATGACGCCCCGACACCCTGACGCCCCGCACCCCCGGACGGCACCCCACGAGGAAGACGGACACGGAGACATGGACATGGAATACGAAGGCCAGGTGGCGCTCGTCACGGGCGCGGGCAGGGGGATCGGCCGGGCGACGGCCCTCCGGCTGGCCGAGGCGGGATGCGACATCGCGCTCCACTACCACCGCTCGAAGGCCCACGCCGAGGAGACCGGCGAGCGCGTCGCCGCACTGGGCCGCAGGGCCGAACTCTTCCCCGCCGACCTCTCCCGCCCCGAGAGCGCACGGCACCTGGTGGACGCGGTGGGCGCGAGGTTCGACCGGATCGACGTCCTGGTCAACAACGCGGGCATCACGCGCGACGGACTCCTGCTGTCCATGGAGGCGGACGACATCCACGAGGTCGTCGCCACCAACCTCGTCGGCCCCATGTTCCTCACCCAGGCGGTCGCGCTCGGCATGCTGCGCCGGCGCTACGGCCGCATCGTCAACATCTCCTCCGCCGCCGCCCGCAGGCCCGGCAAGGGGCAGGCCAACTACGCCGCTTCCAAGGCCGGCCTGGAGGCGTTCACCAAGGCCATGGCCGTGGAACTCGGCTCCCGGGGAATCCTCGTCAACGCCGTCGCCCCCGGCATCGTCAAGACGGACCTGACCGAGGCCCTCCGCGACACGGCGGAGCGGGAACTCCTGGCCCGGCAGGTGATCGGCTCCTTCGCCGGGCCCGAGGCGGTGGCCGAGGCGGTGCGCTACCTGGCGAGCCCGCGCAACACCCACACCACGGGCGCCGTGCTGGCCGTCGACGGCGGCCTCAAGATGGTGTGACCGCCCGCCGCGCCGCTCGCGGGGTCGCGGGGCGGGCCGGAAGTCCTCACCCTGAAGGAGGGGGACGAGGACACCGGACCGCCCGGTCACACAGCGAGGACGAGAACGGCATGGCGAAAAGCGATGAAGGACAGGGCGAGGACCTGAAGAAGGGCGACAAGGTCGCCTGGAGCAGCCACGGAGGCCGGGCCGAGGGCGAGGTGGAGAAGAAGATCACCGAACGGACCGAAGCCGGTGGCCGCACGGTGGACGCCTCGCCCGAGGAACCCCAATACCAGGTCCGCAGCGAGAAGTCCGGCGGGTCCGCGGTGCACAAGCCGTCCGCGCTGAAGAAGCTGAAGAAGCCGAAGAAGCCGAGGAAGCGGTGACGCCGCGTGGACGACGACGAGCGCCGGCAGACCTGGGACGAATTCCGCGACCTGGTGAACATGAAGCCGGCCGAACTGGAGAAGTGGCTCGCCTCGGAGCAGTCGCGGAGCGCCGGACAGCACAAGGACGGCGGTGAATCCACCGGCCACGCCTCCGGCCGCCGCATCGTGACCATCCTGCACACGAAGAAGAGCGACCTCTCGGACGACGACTACCAGCACATGCGCAAGGTCACCGGCTACATCCGCCGCCACCTCGCCCAGCGCCCCGCAGGAGACGCCCGGGACTCCCGCTGGCGCCGGTCCCTGATGAACTGGGGCCACGACCCCCTGGCCTGAGGAGGCCGGCGCGACCCGTGGGCTTCAGCCCCGCCTTCCCTTGCGGGGGCGGCGGGGCGTCATGGGCGGGCCCGCCGGAAGGAGTTCGGCGGTGACGAACGACGACACGGCCGCCAGGATCACCACCGGGACCGTCTCGGTGTTCCCCAGCACCAGCACCACCAGGGCCACGCTGCTGACGGGAAGCCGCAGGACCGTCGTCACCGCCGCCGCCATGCCCGCGGCGGCTGCCGGGATCACCCCGAATCCCGGCAGCGGAGACAGCAGCACCCCCGCTGCCGTGCCCAGGAAGACCACGGGAAACACCAGTCCGCCGCGGAGGCTGCCCAGGCACAGGGCGTACGCGGCGGACTTGCAGAGCAGGACGGCCAGCAGGGCACCGACGCTCCAGGCGTGCGGATCGGCGGCGAGTCCCGCGAGGGTGGCCTGGCCCGACGAGGCCACGTCCACGGGCGTACGGCCCGTGACGACCGTGTACAGGGCGGCGCAGCCTCCGGCGGCGACCGCGCAGAGCACCGTCCGGAGGAGCGGGGCGGCTGCCACGTAGGAGGCGGCCACCCGGCCCGCGACGAT
>DASTDN010000440.1:0-6358 GCA_035710365.1 Streptomyces sp.
GATGAGCCTCGTCAGTACTGGCACGCGATCTCACGTCCCTTGGCGAGGTCCTCGTGGTTGTCGATCTCGACCCACTTGACGTCGCCGATGGGGGCCACGTCGATCCGGAAGCCGCGGTTCACGAGCTCCTGGTAGCCGTCCTCGTAGTACAGCTGCGGGTCGCGCTCGAAGGTCGTCTTCAGGGCGTCGGCCAGCTCCGCGGCGGCCTCGCCCTCGATGAGGGTGACGCCGATGTACTCGCCGGTGGCCTCGGAGGGGTCCATCAGCTTGGTGATCTTCGTCATGCCGCGCTCGGGGTCGACGACGACCTTCATCTCCTCGTCGGCGAGGGACTTCACCGTGTCGAGGGCGAGGATGATCTTCTTGCCGTCGCCGCGGGCGGCGAGCAGGGTCTTCTCGACGGAGACCGGGTGCACGGTGTCGCCGTTGGCGAGGATCACGCCGTCCTTGAGGGCGTCACGGCCGCACCACAGGGAGTAGGCGTTGTTCCACTCCTCGGCCTTGTCGTTGTCGATGAGGGTGAGCTTGAGGCCGTACTTCTGCTCCAGGGCCTCCTTGCGCGCGTACACGGCTTCCTTGCGGTAGCCGACGATGACCGCGACCTCGGTCAGGCCGATCTCGGCGAAGTTGCCGAGGGTGAGGTCCAGGACCGTGGGCTCGCCCTCTATGCCGTCGGGCCCCACCGGCACCAGGGCCTTGGGGAGGCTGTCGGTGTAGGGGCGCAGACGCCGCCCGGCGCCTGCCGCCAGCACGAGGCCGATCATGCGGGTTCTCCTTCGTCGTGTACGGCGGGTGCGCCTCCGAGGTGGGAGGCGACCCAGAATCGGATGCTCTCGACGAGCACCACGAGGGCCACGGCCACGGCGAGGACCGTGAGCGCGAGTGTGAAGTGGGAGGCGGTGAGCAGGGCCGCCAGTACGGCGACGGCCAGGGTGCGGCCCTCGTGCCCCCCGATGATCCGCACCAGGAGGCGCGGGGGTGCCCCCGCGTCGCCGCGGATGCGGTACACCGTGTCGTAGTGATGGTAGGCGACGGCCGCCACCAGCCCGAAAGCCGCAGGAAGGGCGCCGTTCACGTCCGCGCGCGCGGCGAGTGCGAGCACGGTGCCGTACTCGGCGGCGCGGAAGACGGGCGGGACGAGCCAGTCGAGGGCGCCCTTGAGGGGTCGGGCGACGGCGAACGCCGAGGTGAGGACGTAGAGGAGGGCGGCGGCGACGGGCCAGGGGCCGCCGAACCCGGTGAACACGGCCGCGCCGGTCACGGCGAGGGCGCCGGGCAGGGCCAGCACGAGGGGCGCGGCGCCGGGCAGCGCGGCAGCGGGGCGGCGCAGCACCCGGGCGAGGATCTCGCCGGCCGCGCCGGTGTCGGTGAGGTCGGCGAGCGCGCGTGCGGCGCGGTCGGTGCGGCGGGCGCGGCGGGTGACGGAGCGCAGCACGCGGCCCGCGGTGGTGTACGCGGCCGCGAAGGCGCAGCCGACGAGCAGCGCGTAGAAGGTGATGCGCGGGGTGGCGACGGCGGTGAGGACGGCGATCATCGCCCAGCGTTCGCCGATGGGCAGCACGATCATGCGGCGCACCCAGACCGTCCAGCCGACGCTGTCGAGCCGGCCGGAGAGGGCGGCGGTGGGGCTGGTGTTGGCGGTGGCGTCGTGGTTGGCCTCGTTGAAGGAGAAGTCCACGACGTGGCGGCAGGTCTGCAGGACCATCGCGCCGAGGGCGAGCGCCCAGGTGTCGTCCCCGCCGCGGGCGGCGCCGAGGGCGAGGCCGGCGTAGTAGGCGTACTCCTTGGCGCGGTCGAAGGTGGCGTCGAGCCAGGCGCCGAGCGTGGAGTACTGCAGGGAGTAGCGGGCGAGCTGGCCGTCGGCGCAGTCGAGGACGAACGAGGCGATCAGGAGCACGCCGGCAGCGACGTATCCGCCGCGGGTGCCGGTCGCCGCGCAGGCCGCCGCGATCAGCGCGGTGAGCAGCGAGGCGGTGGTGACCTGGTTCGGGGTGAGTCCGCGGCGGGCGCACCAGCGGGCGAGGTGGCGCGAGTACGGGCTGATGCAGTGGGTGGTGAAGAAGCCGTCGCGGGCCTTGACGGCGGACTTCAGGCGGACGGCCTCGTCGTCGACGGCGGCGACGGCCCGGCGGGTCTCCTCGCGGGCCTGCGGGTCGCCCGGCGCGGCGGCGACGAGGGTGCCGAGTTCCGGGCGGTGCACGGCGGCGCCGTCGGCGTCCAGGGCCGCGGCGACACGGTCGGCGAGGCCCGCGAGGAGGGTGGTCCCGGGCGTGGCGCCGTCCGCGGAGTTCTCGCGGGCCATCGCGCGGGTCAGCTCCTGGCGGCCGGCCGCCTGCGCGGTGACGGCGCCGGGGATCGCGGCGAGCGGGAAGCGCGGGTCGGTCAGGCCGAGACGCAGGGCGTGGGTGTGGCCGATGAAGCGGGTGTCGACCAGGGCGACCCGCTCGTCACCGGGCACCTGGGCGAGCAGCGTCTCGGCGGTGGCGGCGTCGGCTGCGGTCCGGACGTCGAAGCCGAGGGACCGCAGCTCGGCCTCGATCGACGACCCGGGTACCGGCCGGCCGGTGAGGATGGCGGTCGACAACCGTTACTCACTCCCTGGATGCCGGCACGGGCGCGCCGGTGGTGTGCAGGATGGGGGACGCCTGCGGCGGGGAGTCCCGCGCGGCATGTCGGCAGAGGCTATCGGATGGCCGGAAGGCCGTGTTCACCGCCCGTTCACGGCTCGGCGTGCACGGTCCGTGCGCCTCTGCGGCGATCATCATCGGTGATCCGGCGCCCGCCCCACAAACCACGGGACCCAGATACGGACATCGTGGACACGCGCCGGGCGCGGGCCGCGGTGCCGGGCGCCCGCGCCCCCGGCCGTACGCGGCGGCGCGGGTGTCCGTACCGAGGGCTCGGGGGCTCTGACCTGCGGGGCGTTTACGCAGGTCAGGGCAGATGACAACGGTGTTCAGTGCCGCGTTGCCCGATGACCCCGGCGCGTTGTTCACTGTGATCAGGGGCGAGACAGGAGGGCTGCTGCCATGGGGGCTGGGCACGATCACGGGCACGCGCACGGACACCTGCGCGGGCATGGGGCGCCGGCGGGCGGCACGGCCACGGCGGCCTACCGCGGCAGGCTGCGGACGGCGCTGGCGATCACCCTCGGGGTGATGGTCGTGGAGCTGGTGGGGGGATGGCTCGCGGACTCGCTCGCCCTCGTCGCCGACGCGGCCCACATGGCGACGGACGCGGTGGGCCTGGGCATGGCACTGCTGGCGGTGCACTTCGCGAACCGGCCGCCGACGGGCAACCGCACGTTCGGGTACGCGCGCGCGGAGATCCTCGCCGCGCTCGCGAACTGTCTGCTGCTGCTCGGCGTCGGCGGCTACGTCCTGTACGAGGCGGTGGGGCGGTTCGTCGACCCGGCCGCCACGGAGGGCGGGCTGACCGTGGCGTTCGGGCTGGTCGGCCTGGTCGCGAACTCGGTGTCGCTGGCACTGCTGATGCGGGGCCAGGCGCAGAGCCTGAACGTGCGCGGGGCGTTCCTGGAGGTGGCGGCGGACGCGCTGGGTTCGGTCGCGGTGATCGTGTCGGCGCTGGTGATCCTCACGACGGGCTGGCAGGCCGCCGATCCGATCGCCTCGCTCGCGATCGGGCTGATGATCGTGCCGCGCGCCGTCAAGCTGCTGAGGGAGACCGTGGACGTCCTGCTGGAGGCGGCGCCGAAGGGTGTCGACATGGCGGAGGTACGAGCCCACGTCCTGGCGCTGGACGGCGTGGAGGACGTGCACGACCTGCACGCCTGGACGATCACCTCGGGGATGCCGGTGCTGTCCGCGCACGTCGTGGTGCGCGGCGACGTCCTGACCGCGCTGGGTCACGAGAAGATGCTGCACGAGCTGCAGAACTGTCTGGGCGACCACTTCGACGTGGAGCACTGCACGTTCCAGCTGGAGCCCAGCGGCCACGCCGAGCACGAGGCGCGGCTCTGCCACTGAGGGCCGCCGGAGGGGCGGACAGGGGGGCGCCGGACGGGCCCGGGCGGGGCGGTACGCGGGACGCGCGGGCGGGGTGCGCATTGGCCGGGACCGCCCTGCGCGTGCGGCACACTGGGCCGCGACGACCGACGTGAAGGATGGACATGCCGAGCACACCCGCCACCGCGACGCCGAGCGCGTCGAACGGCTCCGCTGACGCGAGTCTGCTGGAACTGGTCGACGAGAACGGCGTGACGGTCGGCACCGCGGAGAAGCTCGACGCCCACCGGGCGCCGGGGCTGCTGCACCGGGCGTTCTCGGTGTTCCTGTTCGACGAGCGGGGGCGGCTGCTGCTCCAGCAGCGGGCGTCGGGCAAGTACCACTCCCCCGGTGTGTGGTCGAACACCTGCTGCGGCCACCCCTACCCGGGCGAGGCGCCCTTCGCGGCGGCGGCGCGGCGCACCTTCGAGGAGGTGGGGGTCTCCCCGTCGCTGCTGGCGGAGGCGGGCACGGTGCGCTACAACCACCCGGACCCGGTGTCGGGCCTGGTGGAGCAGGAGTACAACCACCTGTTCGTGGGTCTGGTGCAGTCACCGCTGCGGGTGGACCCGCGGGAGATCGGCGGCACCGCTTTCGTCGGCCCGGCCGAGCTGCTGGAGCGGCATGCGCGGGACACGTTCTCCGCGTGGTTCATGACGGTGCTGGACGCGGCCCGCCCGGCGGTCAGGGAGCTGACGGGACCGTCGGCGGGCTGGTGAGGCCGGGCCCGCGCCGGCTGGTGGCACGCGGCCCGCGTCACCAGCCGGCATGCGGCCCGCGCCGGCTGGTGGCACGTCGTCCGCGACGGCCGGCGCGGCGTATCCGGCCGGCGCGGCGGGGGTACGGGCGGACAGGACGTGCCACGGACCAGGGCCACCACCACAGCCACGGCCGCGGGCCGGGCTTGAGCGGCGGGGCGGATCACGGCGGGCCGGGGTCGGCGGCGGGGCGGGTCACCGCCAGGGGCCCGGCTTGAGCGGCAGGGCGGCCCAGATCACCTTGCCGCCGCCCGCCGTCTGCTCGACGTCGCACGCCCCGCCCGCCTCCACGGTGATCTCGCGCACCAGCAGCAGGCCCCGGCCGCCGGTCCGGCCGTGGTCGGCCTCCAGCGCGGTCGGCCGGTAGGGGTGGTCGTCCTCCACGGACACCCTGATCCACTCCACGCCGACGGCGACCTCCACGGCGAGCACCGGCGACAGCAGCGCCGCGTGCCGGACGGCGTTCGTGACCAGCTCCGAAACGACCAGCAGCAGGCCGTGGAGTACGTCCTCCGCGACGGGCACCCCCTGTCTCCGGAGCAGGTCGCGCACCGCGTACCGGGCCCGGGGGACCGAGACGTCGACGGCCGGGGCGGTGAACCGCCAGACCCCCTCGTACGGCAGCGGGGCGGAGGAGCTCTCGTGGACGGGTACGGCTGTGCTCTCGGGGTGTGGAGCCGGCCCGCGCACGTGGTTCTCCATCGTCCGGCTGCCACCCTCGCACTCGATTGTCACCACAGGTCGAATGGTGGCAACGAGCCGCTCCACCCCTCGGGCCCGACCAGAAGTCAGCGACTATCGAACGCTTCCGACCGTGCTTGTCCGCCCGGACCGGGGCATTGACCACTCCCGTCCCCGTTGTGCCGTTTTGGTGAACTATTCGGGTTGTACGGATTTGCCCTGCGGCGCGTCTGTCCCGCCCGGTACTCCGCCGGTACGCCCCCGCACCCCCCGCACCCCCCGCGCCTGCTCGCCGGACGGCCGGAGACCGGCAGCCCCACAGACACCGACGGACCGGCAGACCGGCAGACCGGGCCCACGGTGCGCGCCCGCCGAAGCCGGTGGTGACCGGGCCGGGGCCCGGCGGCCTCGCGGCAGCGCGTTCCACCCCGGCCCGACCGGCCGTCCGGGCGGGCCGGGTAGCATCCGGCGCATGCAGCCGCAGCTCCAGCACAGCGTCACCGACTCGGTCGCCACGGTCGTCATCTCCCGTCCGGCGAAGCGGAACGCCATGACGGCCGCGATGTGGCGGGCACTGCCGCCGCTGCTCGACGGGCTCGCGGCCGACCCTGCCGTCCGGGCACTGGTGCTCACGGGCGACGGCGGCACGTTCTGCGCGGGCGCGGACATCTCGACGCTGCGCGACTCGCCGGAGGAGGCACAGGGGCTCGCCGTGCGGGCCGAGGAGGCGCTCGCCGCGTTCCCCAAACCGACGCTGGCCGCGGTCCGCGGGCACTGCGTGGGCGGCGGGTCCCAGCTCGCTGCGGCCTGCGACCTGCGGTTCGCCGCCGAGGGCGCGCTGTTCGGGGTGACACCGGCCAAGCTGGGCATCGTCTACCCGGCGTCCTCCACCCGGCGCCTGGTGTCCCTGGTGGG
>DASTDN010000441.1:0-3513 GCA_035710365.1 Streptomyces sp.
GGCACGGCGGATGTGCTCCGCCGTGACGTTCGTCGTGGCGAAAGACCAGTCCGCCTCGCGCGGGGCGACGGCACGCTCGCCGACGCGTGGGCCGCCACCCCCGGCGCAGACGGGCGGCAGCTCCTGTCAGCCTGCGCACCCGGCACGCCCCGACGGCCGCTCTGGACCCGGCCCGAGGCACGGGCCCGCTTACCAGGACCTCGTACGGCAACTGCGCCGCCCCGAGGACGAGCCCCCGGCACAGCGGGCGCGCGGCCGGGCTCTACGGCAGGTCCGGTGGTGGTACCGGGGCGCCCGGCAGGCGGATCGTCACCACCGTGCCGGGGCCACCGGCCTCGCCACCGTCGCCGCCAACGCCGCCACCGACACCGTCCCCCGGCTGCCCGTGCCCGTCCGGTGTCCCCGGTGTCAGCCGTACCGTTCCCCCCGCCTGCTGCACCGTGCGGGCCACGATGGACAGGCCGAGGCCGGAGCCGGGGAGGGCGCGGGCGGTCGGGGAGCGCCAGAAGCGGTCGAAGACGTGGGGGAGTTCGTCGGGCGGGATGCCGGGGCCGTGGTCGCGGACCGTCAGGGTGCCGTCCGTGAGGCGGACCTCGACGCGGCCGCCCTCGGGGCTGAACTTCACCGCGTTGTCGAGGACGTTGACCACGGCACGTTCCAGCGCCGACGGTTCCGCCCGGACGTACCACGGGCCGAGGTCCGCCGTGATCGTCAGGCCCCGCGCGCGCAGCCGGGCCCGGCGCAGGGCGTGTTCGACCGTGTCGTGGAAGGCCAGCACCTGGGCCCGGCCGGTGTGCGCGCCCGTGTCCGGACGGGACAGTTCCTGAAGGTCGCCGATGAGTGACGCCAGTTCCGTCATCTGCGCCTTCACCGACGCCAGCAGCGCCTTGCGGTCGGCCGCCGGGAGGGGGCGGCCGGTCTCCTCGCTGCGGCCGAGCAGTTCGATGTTGGTCCGCAGCGAGGTCAGCGGTGTGCGCAGCTCGTGCCCCGCGTCCGCGATGAGCTGCTGCTGGAGGTCCCGGGAGGAGGCCAGCGACGCCGTCATCGAGTTGAAGGAGCGGGACAGGCGGGCCACCTCGTCGTCGCTGTCGTCCGCGACCGGGATACGGATGCCGAGGTCCTCGGTGCGGGCGACCTCCTCCACCGCCTCCGTCAGCTCGTCCACCGGCCGCAGCCCGGCCCGCGTCACCACCAGCCCGGCCGCCCCGGCGCCCACCACCCCGATCCCGGACACCAGGAGCAGCAGCAGCGCCAGCTCGTCCAGGGTGCCCTCGGTGTCCCCCAGCGGCAGCGCGATCAGCAGCGCGACACCGTCGGCGAGCGGCACCGTCAGGGTGCGTACCGCGTTGCCCTCGGTGTCCCGGCCGTCGCGGAACCGCAGCGAGTCGTCCGGGGCCTCCGCCACCTGCACGTCCGCCGCCGTCACCTTCACCGCGCCGGCCGACCCCTCGAACAGGCAGTAGTCGCCGTCGGCCTTCACGAGCTGGAGGTAGGGCTGGTTGCGGGGGCCCGGCGGGCGGGTGCCGTCGGGCGCCTGCGCGCAGCGGTTCAGCGTGGACTGCACCTGGGGGATCGTCAGATGGACGTTGCCGTAGCGCAGATTGTCGTCGATCTCCCCGTACAGCTTGCCCCGTACGATGAACCAGCAGGTCAGGGAGACCGCGGCCACCGCGAACGCGACCGCCGCCGAGACCAGCAGCGACAGCCGGGCCCGGATGGGCAGCGCGCGGAACCGGCGCAGGGGGCCGCCGCTCACTCGGCCCCGCCCTGCCGAAGGACGTACCCCACGCCCCGCACCGTGTGCACGAGGCGCGGCTCGCCGCCCGCCTCCGTCTTGCGCCGCAGATACATCACGTACACGTCCAGCGAGTTCGACGACGGCTCGAAGTCGAAGCCCCACACCGCCTTCAGGATCTGCTCCCGGGTGAGGACCTGCCGCGGGTGCGCCATGAACATCTCCAGCAGGGTGAACTCGGTGCGGGTCAGCTCCACCGCCCGCCCGCCCCGCGTCACCTCCCGCGTGGCCAGGTTCATCCGCAGGTCGGCGAAGGCGAGCGCCTCGTCCTCCTCGGCGCCGCCCGGTACGGGCGCGGCGTACGCGCTGCGCCGCAGCAGCGCGCGGATGCGGGCGAACAGCTCGTCCAGTTCGAACGGCTTGACCAGGTAGTCGTCGGCGCCCGCGTCGAGCCCGGTCACCCGGTCGCCGACCGTGTCGCGGGCCGTCAGCATCAGGATCGGCGTCGTGTCTCCCGCGCCCCGGATGCGGCGGGCGGCCGTCAGCCCGTCCATACGGGGCATCTGGATGTCGAGGACGACGAGGTCGGGCCGGTACCCGTCCGCCTTCGCCAGCGCGTCGGCGCCGTCCACGGCGACCTCGGTGTCGTACCCCTCGAAGGCGAGGCTGCGCTGCAGCGCCTCGCGCACCGCGGGCTCGTCGTCGACGATCAGGATGCGCTGCGGGCCGCCGCGCTCACGGTCGCGGTCCCGGTCGTGCTCGCGGTCGCCCTCGGCGGTGGTCATGGGCTGGGATTCCTCGCATTCCTCGCATACGGAACCGGATACGGGTCGGGTGGGGCTCGCCCCCCGGGGGACGTCCTCAGCGTCGCACGTTCCCGTGCCGCGCCCCACGCACGGCATCGGGAGCGCGGGTCCGCCGCTCAGCCGTCCGTGCCGCCCGCGCGCAGCTTCGCCAGGTCCGCCTTGAGCGTGTTGACGGGGATCGCGAAGCCGAGGCCGACGCTGCCCGCCTCCGAGGAGGAGTTCGCCGAGGCGGAGGAGTACATCGCCGAGTTGATCCCGACGATGTCGCCGTTCATGTCGATGAGGGCGCCTCCGGAGTTGCCGGGGTTGAGGGAGGCGTCCGTCTGGATCGCCTTGTACGTCGTCGTGGACGAGCCGGTGTCGCCGTTGAACTCCCGGCCGCCGAACTCGAACGGCCAGTCGCCCCCGCCCTGCCCCCGCTGTCCCCCCTCCCCGGTGGACACGGTGACGTCCCGGTCGAGCGCGGAGACGATGCCGCTGGTCACGGTGCCGGTGAGGCCCTCGGGCGAGCCGATCGCCACGACTTGGTCGCCGACCCGCACGCCGTCGGAGTCGCCGAGCGCCGCCGCCTTCAGTCCGGACGCGTCCGTCACCCCGCGCAGTCTGACCAGCGCCAGGTCCTTCGAGCTGTCGGTGCCGACGACCTCCGCCTCGTACGTCCGGCCCGCGCGGGTCGTCACCTCGACCGTCGAGGCGCCCGCGACGACGTGGTTGTTCGTGACGATCTCGCCGTCCTCCGTGAGGATCACGCCGGAGCCGGTGGAGGACCCGGCGCTCGTCGCGGCCTTGATCTCCACGATGCTCGGGCCGACCGCCTCGGCGACCCCGGCGACGGTGCCCCGGGCCGCGACCGGCACGACGTCCGTGCCGGTGGTGCCCGTCGCGACCGTCCGCGGTCCGGTCAGTTCCCGGACGCCGTACGCCGTCCCGCCCCCGACGGCCGCCGCGACCAGCGCGACGGCGGCGAGCAGC
>DASTDN010000442.1:0-2964 GCA_035710365.1 Streptomyces sp.
TCCCGAGTGGAAACATCGGTGTGCGGCGCGGTTAGGGTTTCCCCCGGCGGGTCGATTCCGAGACGAAGGTGCCATGTCCACTGACAACACGGCCGGCGGCGGCCTCGACGACGACGACTACCCCGCGTACACCATGGGACGGGCCGCGGCCGTGCTCGGTGTGACGCCCACCTTCCTGCGGTCCGTGGGGGAGGCCGGGCTGATCACGCCGCTGCGGTCGGAGGGCGGCCACCGGCGGTACTCGCGGCGGCAGTTGAGGGTCGCGGCCCGTGCCCGGGAACTCGTCGACCAGGGCACGCCGGTCGAGGCGGCCTGCCGCATCGTCTCCCTGGAGGACCAGCTCGCGCAGGCCCTGCGGACGAACGAGGAACTGCGGCGCCAGGGCCCGCCCGGCCCGGGAGTGGAACCGGACCGCCGCTGAGACGCGCCGGGCGGACCCGGCCGGAACCCCGATACCTTCCTTCGCCGGTACAGAAATCCGTCGCGCGCTCCGCGATATTTCTACCGGCGAGGACGAGGGCGGAGATCACGGCGGAGATGCTGTCGGATCTCACAGTCGAGAGGAGCGGACCGGGCCGGGAGCCCTGTGCTACCGTGATAACAGTTGCAGTTTTGGTTCACAGAGACTTTCGAGTGCTCTCGGCCTTTTGTCGACGAGCACTCTTTTCGTTTACTGAACTGTCCGGGGTCGGGATTTTCTCGAAAAATCTCCGGAGGGTGATCATCGCGGCGACTCCGGGTCCGCAAGGTGCGGGCTCCGGGCACTGCCCCCAAGGGAGATTCAATATGGCATCTGGCACCGTGAAGTGGTTCAACGCGGAAAAGGGCTTCGGCTTCATCGAGCAGGAGGGTGGCGGCCCGGACGTGTTCGCCCACTACTCGAACATCGCCACGTCGGGCTTCCGCGAGCTTCAGGAAGGCCAGAAGGTTACCTTCGACGTCACGCAGGGCCAGAAGGGCCCGCAGGCCGAGAACATCGTTCCCGCCTGACGCTGACGCGTACCGGCCGACGCATCACGCCGACGCCGGCAACACGGCTGGGGCCCGCGCTCTTGGGGTGCGGGCCCCAGCCCGTTGCTTTTTTCCCGTCCGGTCCCCCGACCGTCACCTGCTCCGTCCACGCCGCCGCCCCCGCACCGCATCCGTGTCGGCACCGACATCCGCATGCGTCCGCACATCCGTGTCCACCGCGCGCCGACTGCCGCACACCGATTCCCCGGAGATGTACGGGACGGATGTCCGGCGGCTTTCGCACCGGACCGCCCAGGATGACCCGGCCGGCGCCGCGACCGCCATTTTCTTCGGGTCTTCGGCTCATTCTTGCGAATCCTCATTCGGCAGACCGCCGCGCGGAGGACTTCCTCGATACGTGCCGTATCCGCATCGAGGAAGGTTCCGTATGAACCGCACCACCCGCAACGGCTCCGCCGCCTCCCGGGGCAGCCGTTTCCGCCCCCAGGGCTCGGCCCGCCAGTCCTTCCCGTCCCGCTCCGCGCAGGGCGGCACCGCGAAGAACGGCCGCGCGGGCCGGCCCGTTTCCCCGTCCGGCGAGTTCGCGCAGCCTGTCACGCTCACCCCGGCCCTGCCGCCGGCCGACACGTTCGACGCGCTCGACATGCCCGCGCCGCTGCTGACCGCGCTCGGCGCCGAAGGCGTCACCGTCCCCTTCCCGATCCAGGCGGCCACGCTGCCGAACTCGCTGGCCGGCCGGGACGTCCTCGGCCGCGGACGCACCGGCTCCGGCAAGACCCTCGCCTTCGGCCTCGCCCTGCTCGCCCGGACGCACGGCCGGCGCGCCGAGCCGCGTCAGCCGCTCGCGCTGGTCCTGGTACCCACCCGGGAACTGGCCCAGCAGGTCACCGACGCGCTCACCCCGTACGCCCGAGCGCTGCGGCTACGGCTCGCCACCGTCGTCGGCGGCATGTCCATCGGTCGGCAGGCCGGTGCGCTGCGCGCCGGTGCCGAGGTCGTCGTCGCCACGCCGGGCCGGCTGAAGGACCTCATCGACCGTGGCGACTGCCGCCTCGACCGGGTCGCGATCACCGTCCTCGACGAGGCCGACCAGATGGCCGACATGGGCTTCATGCCGCAGGTCACCGCGCTGCTCGACCAGGTGGGCCCCGACGGTCAGCGGATGCTGTTCTCCGCGACCCTGGACCGCAACGTCGACCTGCTCGTACGCCGCTACCTGCACGACCCGGTCGTGCACTCGGTCGACCCGTCGGCGGGCGCCGTCACCACCATGGAGCACCACCTGCTCCACGTGCACGACGCCGACAAGCACGCCACCGCCACGGAGATCGCGGCCCGCGACGGGCGCGTGATCATGTTCCTGGACACCAAGCACGCCGTGGACCGGCTCGCGAAGCAACTGCTGGCGGTCGGGGTGCGCGCCTCCGCCCTGCACGGCGGCAAGTCCCAGCCGCAGCGCACCCGGACACTGGCCCAGTTCAAGGACGGCCACGTCACCGTCCTCGTCGCGACGAACGTCGCCGCGCGCGGCATCCACGTCGACAACCTCGACCTCGTCGTGAACGTCGACCCGCCCGCCGACCACAAGGACTACCTGCATCGCGGCGGCCGTACGGCACGCGCGGGCGAGTCCGGCACGGTCGTCACCCTGGTCCTGCCGCACCAGCGGCGCGCGATGGACCGCCTCATGCGGGACGCCGGGATCACCCCGCGCTCCACGAAGGTCCGCTCCGGCGAGGCCGAACTGAGCCGCATCACCGGCGCGCAGGCACCGTCCGGCGTGCCCGTCGTGCTCACCCCGCCGCCCGCCCAGCGCTCCGAGCGCCCGGGCGGTCCCGGTTCCGCCGGCCGCCGGCGGCGCGGTCGCCGCGGCCCCCGGCCCGCGTCCACCGCCCGCCGCTGAACCCGTACGGCACGCGCGGGCGAGTCCGGCACGGTCGTCACCCTGGTCCTGCCGCACCAGCGGCGCGCGATGGACCGCCTCATGCGGGA
>DASTDN010000443.1:0-22208 GCA_035710365.1 Streptomyces sp.
CAGGTGCATGCCGGCCGCCAGGCCGCTGCGCAGGTACCGCAGGACGGGGCCGGTGAGCCGTTCGCCCGGCGCCACCGCCGGAATGCCGGGCGGATACGGCGTGATCATCTCGGCGGCCACCCGGCCCGCGGCCCGCTCCACGGGCACGCTCTCCGCGGGCCCGAAGAAGGCGTCCCTCGGCAGGATCGCCTGCTCCATGCGCAACTCGTCCGGCGACGGCACCTCCACCCGCGGGCACGGCCGCAGCTCCGGCGCCGCCCGCGCCAGGTCCTTCAGCGCGGCGAGCAGCTCCCCGGCGGTCTCCCGGTCGTCGGCGTGCGTGATCTGCATGCCGATCCGGCGGTGGTCGAACAGGTGCGCGTCCAGGCTCCGGTGCTCGCGCAGCCAGTCCGCCGCGCAGTACCCGGTGACCCCGAGGCCGGAGAGGTCGACGACGACCGGCAGCGGATCGAAGTCGTCGGCGAGCCCGGGACCGCAGAAGTCGGCCCGGTCGTTGACGTGCATGCCGTCGATGGCCTCCACGGCGGTACGCACCTCGGCCGCGAGGTCCAGCGCGCCCCCCATCAGCTCCTCGCCGCGCAGCGCCATCTGCCGCCGCCAGCCGTCCATCCCGGCCAGGATCAGCACCGAGGGACTCGTCGTGCCGAGCAGGTCCGCGCGCATCCCCAGCAGCTCCGGCGGCACGAGGTCGCCGCGCAGGTGGAAGACCGAGCCCTGCTCCAGGCCGCTGCCCATCTTGTGGATGCTGGTGACGCAGATGTCGGCGCCCGCGTCCATCGCCCACGACGGCAGGTCCGGGTGGAACGGCAGGTGCGCGCCCCACGCCTCGTCCACGATGAGCGGCACCGGCCGGCGGTGGCACACCTCGGAGATCGCCGCCAGGTCCGCCGCGGCGCCGTACGGCGTGGGGCTCGTGACGAGGGCGCCCTTGGCGTCGGGGTGGGCCTCGAAGGCCGCCGCGAACTCCTCGGCGGACGGCGGGTGCGCCAGACTCCGCACGGCGTCCCAGCGCGGCTCCACCCACACGGGCTCGATGCCGGACAGGATCAGGCCCGACACGACCGACTTGTGGGCGTCGCGGCCGATCAGCAGCTTCTCGTGCGGGCCGGCCACCGACAGCATCGCCGCCTTCACCGACAGGGAACTGCCGCACGTGCTGAAGAACGTGTGCCGGGCGTGCACCGCGTCCGCCATCAGCTCCTGCGCGCCTTCCAGCACCCGGCCCCGGACCAGCCGGTCGTCGAGACCGCCCGACGCCAGCACGTCACCGAGGAACACCGCGTCGCCCAGCACCTCCCGTACCGCCGGATCGGCGCCCCGGGCCTGTTTGTGTCCGGGCGGCGTGAATCCGAGCCGCCCCTGTCGGTGATAGTCGGCGAGTGCTTCCAGTACCGGTGCCCGGGTGTGGTCGACAGTCATGCCGGGCCGGGTTCCCGGCACGCACCGCGGCAATCTCCGGGCGGGCGGAGGGCGGCCCCGTCAGTCCGGGCCCGGGTGCCTGCCGGGGGTCAGGATCTCGTCCAGCACCCGCAGCACCGCCTCGTAGGCCACCTCCCGTACGGCCGCGTCGTCGGCGCCCGCCGGGTCGGTGCGCCCGAGCTCCTCACGCCTGGCCCGCCAGGTCCGCCGTTCGGTCGCCGCGCAGGCCCTCGCCCGCCGGATGCGCCGCAGCAGTTCGTCCGAGTCCACCACATCGGTCATGCCCCTCAGGTACCCCGGACCGGCCGCATGACCGCCGCGCTGCCGGACAAGGCCGATGTTTGACCGTGCCCGCACCGGTCAGCCGGAAGGAGAGGCCACGCGGACCCGCGGGAACCGCACGGAACCATGGACGACCGGCCGTCGAAGCCGCCCCGGCACGAGCCGGTCGCGTACGCGGTTCCCGAGCCCCGGGCTCGCGAGCGCCGCCGCTCCGGTTCTCGTCCACTGACCCAAGGGGAGCCATCGATGCGCGAGGAGCACATCACCGAAACCGTCACCCGGCAACCGGGCCGCAGGCCGCCGGGCGCCGTCCGAACGGCCGAGCGGCCCGGCCCCTGCAAGCCCTCCGAGGCCCGCCGGGCCGTGGAGAGCGCGGTCGCCGCGCGCTGCCGCGCCACCCACCGCCCGTGCGACACCGACGCCGTCTCGGACGCCGTGCTCGTCGCCTCGGAACTCACCACCAACGCGCTGCTGCACGGCGGCGGCATCACCGACTTCCGCGTCGACGTCGTCGGCCCCGGCATACGCGTTTCGGTCAGTGACCGCAGCGCCGAACCGCCCGTCGTGGTGCCCCCTGCCGACCGGCACGAACGCCGGCGTCCCGGCGGCCACGGCTGGCCCATCGTGTGCCGCCTGGCCTGTGACGTGCACGTCTCGTGCCTGCCCTCCGGCGGCAAGTGCATCACCGCTGTCGTACCACTTTTCTAGTTGCATTCCTGATATAGGGTGTTTGTCAACCCTATAGAAGGGCAAATGCAGACTCGTGCTTCGGACCGGAGGCGCGCCGGCGGGAGCGGTACTTGCCCCGGGCGTCGGACTCTCCAGACGCCCAGGACAGCGACCCCTCCCGCGGTACACCCTGAAACGACCGTTCAGGAGCGATTCCGCATGCTGATGGATACGCCGACCAGCCGTCCCGGCACGGACACCCTCACCACGTCCACGTCCCCCGCCGCCCCCACCACGCCCCCCGCCGAGCCGTCCCCGGCCACCACCCGGCGCCGGCACGACGACGCCCCCGACACCGCCGCACTCTTCGCACGGCTGGCCGCCGCGCCGGACGGCCCCGAGCGCGACGCGCTCCGCGACGAGCTCGTCACCGCCTGGCTGCCCATGGCCCACCGCATCGCCGGCCGGTTCCGCGACCGCGGCGAGTCCATAGAGGACCTGCGGCAGGTCGCCGCCCTCGGCCTGGTGAAGGCCGTCGACCGGTTCGACCCCTCGCGCGGCGCCTTCGAGAGCTACGCCGTGCCGACCATCACCGGCGAGGTCAAGCGGCACTTCCGCGACCGCATGTGGGCCCTGCGGGTGCCCCGCCGCGTCCAGGAACTGCGCAACAAGGTGCGCGTCGCACGCCGCGACCTCACCCAGAACCCCGGCAGCCCGGAACCCTCCGTCGCCGACATCGCCGCCCACACCGGCCTGACCGAGGACGAGGTCGGAGCCGGGCTGGAAGCCCTCGAAAGCTTCAGCACCCTCTCCCTCGACGCGGAACTGTCGGCCGGCGACGACGGCTACAGCCTCTCCGACACCCTCGGAGCGGCCGACGGCTCGTACGACGTCGTGGTGGACCGCGAGTCCGCCAAGGAGGGCCTGCGGCGGCTGCCCGAGCGGGAACGGGCCATCCTCTACATGCGGTTCTTCGAGGACATGACGCAGAGCCGCATCGCCGACCGGCTCGGGATCTCCCAGATGCACGTCTCCCGGCTCATCAGCCGGAGCTGCGCCCAGGTGCGCGACGAGGTCCTCGGCACCGGCCGGCCCGACCGGCCGTCGACGCCCTGACCACCCGGAGCGCGGCGCGTACGCGGACCGGCGGCGCGCCGCGTCTGACTGCCGCGCGGCGGGGAACCCGTAGCCGCATGAGCGAATTCGAGATCCCCCCGGAGGACGGGCGACCCGTCGAGATGTACCTCGATCTCCTGCGCGTCAGAATGGCCACCGAGGACTACCAGCTCCTGCTCCAGGTGGTGGAGCCCGTGCTGCGGGCCATCGACCGGCAGGAGCTGTCCAGCCTCGACTTCGCGCTGGACGGCGACGACGCCGAGGAACTGCCCCAGGAAGTGCGGGACGAGGCCGCGCTGGTCATCGCCACCGCCGTCACCGGACGCCTGGACAACGAGGTCGTCGAGATCACCGTCGACGACACCGGCCCCGTCCGGGTCGTCACCGACGCGGACACCGCCTCCGACCCCGAACGGCTCGGCGAGATCGCCGAGCACATCCGCGAACGCCACCGCCAGACCGAGGAACTGCGCGGCATCGCCGAGGCCAGCGGCCTTCCCACCGACTTCTGACCACCCTCTGGTGCCCCGGCATCACGGCTTCGGCCGAGCCACCGGCACCCGCAGCGGCCGGGCAAGACCCGCGACCGCCTCGTCCAGGCGCTCCAGGTGCCGCAGCACGCGGCCCGTGACGCGCCCGAACCGCTCGGGCCCGCCCCGGCCGGGCTCCAGCAGCGACGCGACGCTCGGCCCCGTCACCACCTCCACGTCCGCGTGCTCGTCGGCGACCCGGGCGGCGATCGCCTCGATGTTGCGCACGGTGCGCCGCACCGCCCCGCGCAGCCGGGGATCCGCCGCGATGGAGGGATGCGTGGGCAGCAGCTCCGCCGTCGCCGCCAGCGACCGCGCGTGGTACGCGCAGGTCTCCAGCAGCGCCACCACGTACTCGGCGGTGCTGCGCCGGGACCGCAGCGGCGTGACCGGATGCATGAGCGGCTGCGTGGCGCTCCGCAGATCGGACAGCGCCTGGTCCAGGTCCCGGGCCCTGTCCAGCAGATCGGCCGCCGGCCCGCCGCTGAGCTGGTCGACGGCCTCCTCGGTGACGTCGGTCAGCCGCTCCAGCACCGTGACCAGCAGCTCGTTCGTCCGCCGGTCGGTGCGCACCGGCAGCACGAACACCGCCGCGAACACCCCGCAGGCCGCGCCGAGGGCCGTCTCCGCCACCCGCAGCAGCAGCACCGACAGGCTGTAGGTGTGCAGCAGGGTGTACAGCAGCCCCAGCATCGCCGTGACGAAGAACGACATCAGCGTGTACGACAGCGGCGCCGAGTAGAACATCGCGAAGATCAGCACCAGCACCAGCCCGAACGCCACCCACGTGTGCGCCCCCACCACGCCGGCCAGCGCGATCCCCGCCACCACGCCCAGCACCGTCCCCAGCAGCCGCCGGTAGCCCTTGACCAGGATCTCGCCCGTCGACGCCGTGTTCAGGAACACGATCCAGCAGGTGAGCACCGCCCAGTACCAGCGGTGGCTGGACAGCAGCTCCCCGCCCACGATGGCCAGCGCCGACCCCACCGCCACCTGCACCGCGGCACGTGTCGTCGGCCGGTCCAGACCGCCCGGCGCCTCCTGCGCCGAGGCCTCCTCCCCGGCGTCGATCGCCGCGTCCTCCGCGTCGAACTCCTCCCGGGAACGGGCCGTGGCGGGGGAGTCGTCCGAGTCGTCCTGCGGCCCCTCGAACGCCAGCCGCAGCCCCAGCACCGCCCGCGCCGCCTCCCCCAGGCCCCGGAAGACGTCCTGCACGGCCGGTGACGCCTCGGGAAGGTTCCCCTCCTCGCGGTAGCCCAGCAGCCGGTTGCGCAACTGCGCGAGCGCCGTGCCCGGATGCCCGGCGGGCGGCCGCAGCACCAGCAGCCGCAGCGCCTCCAGATCCCGCCGTACGAGACCGATCGCCTCGTCCCGGGCCGGCAGCCGCCCCGCCTCGGGGACGGGCGCGCCCGGCAGGTGCAGCGTGAGCGTGTCCGTCCGCTCGGCACTGCGCGCCGTCAGCAGTTGCAGCCCGAGCCGCTCGGCGGCGATCTCCGCGTCCGCGACCCGGCGCTGCACCAGACGCGCCACGGACGCGTCCGGGGTGCCCTCCTCCAGCCGCGACTGGATCAGCAGCGCCGACTCGTGCAGCCGCGCGGTGCCCTCCCGCACCGCCTCCAGAGCCTTGTCGATGTCCTCGGGGCCCGCGTCCAGCAGGTCGAGCTGCGCCGACACCAGCAGCGCGAGCCGCGCCCGGAACGCCTGCCGCAGCCGCTCCAGGATGCCCGCCGCGGTCTGCGGCACCAGCGCGAAACGCACCGTCGCGCTGCACACGAACGCCACCGCGATCACGCCGTACAGCTCCGGCAGCCCGGCCGTCTCGGCGCCCACGAACAGCGACAGGAAATACGTCTGGAAGCCGACGAGCCCCAGCGCGGTGCCCCGGTCGCCGAACCGGCGCCCGTAGACCGCCACGAAGATCAGCACGACGAAGAAGACGCCCCCGGCCAGGTCATGACCGTGCAGCAGCGCCCCCAGCGACACCGACGTCAGCGCGAGGGGCAGACCGAGCGCGAGTGTGACGGCCTGCCGGGGGCGCTGCTTCTCCCGGATGGAGAACGTGGCGACCATCGCCGCCATCGCACCCGCCACCAGATGCGTCACGTCGGTGCCCAGCGGCGCGAGCACGCCCAGCGTCAGGGCGACGGCACCCACCGTGCGCAGCCCCGCCGCCAGGCGCAGCAGCCCCGGGTCCCACGCCGCGAGCCGGTCCCGCAGCCCCGCCCGCGCCGAACGTCCCGCAGCCCTCACGCCGCCGCGTCCCCGTCCACGTCACGCCCCGCCCGGCCCTGCGGCGCGTCCGGGCCCGGGCCGCCGGGACCTCACCTGCCGCCGTCCACGCCGCCCGCCGCCTCGACCTGGGCGCGCACCTGCTCGGGCGTCAGATACGAGTCGGTGTACTCGAAGTCCTTCAGCTTGGCCGGCTTGCGGGCCTGGAACCCGGTCCGCACGAAGTCGTCACCCGCGACCGCGTTGAGCAGCCAGTTCGTCATCACCCGCGTCTTGGCGACGTTGGTGCGCAGCGCCGACCAGTGGTAGCCGCGTGCCACGGCCTGCGCGGGCGTGCCGCGCAGCTCGATGCCGAGCGGCTTGGACACCGCGTCCCGGCCCCCGAGGTCGACGACCAGACCGAGGTCCTTGTGGACGTACGGCTGCAACGGCTGCCCGCGCAGCGTCGCGATGACGTTGTCCGCGACGTGGGCGCCCTGCCGGTGGGCGTGCTGCGCGGTGGGCGGGCAGACGGCGTCCTCGCCCTTGGCCAGGTCCGGCACCGCCGCCGCGTCGCCGAGCGCGAACACCCCGTCGGCGCCGGGCAGGTTCAGCTCGGCGTTCACGGCGAGCCGGCCCCGGACCGTCTCCGCGCCGAGCGTGGCGATGAGCGGGCTGGCCACCACACCCGCCGTCCAGATCAGGGTGCGGGTCGGCACGACCCGCCCGTCGGTGAACGTGACCTCCTCCGGCCCGGCCTTCTCGACGGACACCCCGAGGGAGACCTCCACACCGCGCCTGCGCAGGATCTCCTGCGCGCTGCGCCCGAGCTTGTCGCCGAGCTCCGGCATGAGTTTCGGCGCGATGTCGATGAGGTGCCAGCGGATCAGCCGCGGGTCCAGACGCGGGTAGCGGCGGACGGCGGCGTGCGTCAGGCGCTGCAGGCAGGCGGCGGTCTCGGTGCCCGCGTAACCGCCGCCGACGACCACGAACTGCAGCCGGGACGCCCGCTCGGCCGGGTCGTGGCTCGCGTCGGCGAGGTCGAGCTGCGAGATCACGTGGTCGCGGACGTAGGCGGCCTCCGCGAGCGTCTTCATGCCGAACGCCGTGTCCGTGAGACCAGGGATGTCGAAGGTGCGGGTGACGCTGCCCGGCGCCAGGACGATGTAGTCGTACGGCTCGTTGACGACGTGGCCGGTGATGGTGCGCACGACGCACACCTTCGACTTCAGGTCCACGCCGATGGCGCCGCCGGGGATGATCCGGGTGCGGTACTTCTTGCTGCGGCGCAGGGACACGGCGATCGACTGGGGTGTCAGCACACCGGAGGCGACCTGGGGGAGCAGGGGCAGATAGAGCTGGTAGGCGAACGGGGTCACCAGGGTGACGTCGGCCTCGTCGGGGGCGAGCTTGCGTTCCAGGCGGCGGACGCACGCCACACCGGCGAAGCCTGCGCCGACCACCAGGATCCTGGGTCGTGTCACGGTTTCATCCCTTTCTGCGGTTCCAGGCGGTCTGCAACGAACGAACGCCTTCCGCGTGCCCCCGGATCGCCGCTTCGCACCTCATCGATCCCACCGTGTCCGCTTTCGCTCCGCCAGCCGGGCGGGCCACGCAGACGAACCGCCGGCCGCGGCCCGGCCGCCGAGCGCTCCGTCAGGCGGCGCCGCGGAAGTGGCACAGCAACAGGCACACGTCGTCGTCGCGCTCGGAGTCGCTCAGCAGCGGCCGCAGGATGCGGTCGGCCGACCCGTACAGGTCGCCGTCGAGTTCCTCCGTGGCGAAGGCGCCGAGCGCCGTCGCGAGGCGGGCGATGCCCGGGTCGATGCCGTGCGCGCGCCGCTCGACCAGGCCGTCCGTGTACAGCGCGAGCGTCGAGCCGGGCGCCAGCCGCTCCGTGTGCTCGGCGATCTCCTGGCGCAGCGGGATGCCGAGCATGGCGCCCGGCCGGGCGTCCAGGGTGCGCACCCGCCCGTCGGGGGTCCGCAGCACGGGCGGCGGATGACCGGCCGCGGCCCATGTCAGGGTCGGCTCGTCCGGGTGGAACCGCGCGATGACGGCGGTCGCGTACAGATCGGGCTGGAGGTGGTGCAGGAACTGGTGCAGCCGCGTCAGCAGCCGTCCCGGGCCGCTGCCGTCCACGGCGTAGGCGCGCAGCGCGGTGCGCAACTGGCTCATCATGACGGCCGCGCGCAGCCCGTGCCCGGTGACGTCCCCGACGATCGTGACGAGGCTCCCGTCGCGCTGCCGGAACGCGTCGTACCAGTCGCCGCCGATGTTCAGCCCGCGGGTGGCCGGCAGATAGCGCGCCGCGAGCCCGAGGCCGGGCGTCTCGGGCAGTTCGGTGAGCAGGGCCCGCTGGAGCGTCTCGGCGATGTCCCGGTTGTGCTCGAAACGGCGGGCGTTGTCGAGGGCGATGCTGGCCCGCCGCGCCAGCTCGATCAGCATCACGGCGTCGTCAGGGTCGAAGCGCGCACCGGGCGGCGACAGGGTCAGCACACCCAGCGGCGCCTGCCGGACCACCAGCGGGACGCACAGCAGCGGCCGGTCCGGTTCCAGCGCGGAGGGCGGCTGGTCGTCGACGCCGGGCAGGTCGCCCGGACGGTCCGCGGCGTACTGCGGGCGCCCGGTGCGGGCGGCGCGCACGGCCGCCGCCGGATGCGACACCGGGCCCTGCCCGCCGGAGCCGCTGTCGTGGTCGAACAGCCACACGTCGGCGTCGCAGGCGTACTCGGGCACCAGCAGGCCGGGCAGCAGCCGCACGATCTCGTCGTGGTTGAGCGAGGCCGTCAACGCCGCGCTGGCGTCCGCGAGGAACATCAGCCTGCGCCGCGCGGCCTCCGCCTCCCGGCGCGCCCGGCGCTCCGCCGCGAACGCCTCCCGCTGGGCCCGTCCGGCCGCGTCCAGCTCCGCGTGCAGCGCCAGGACGCCCTGGTTGGTCTGGTGCAGCTCCTCCCGGTGGAAGGCGACCAGTTCCTCCTGGTCGGCGAGCCTGTCGAGCACGAAGGCCGTGTCCTCGTCGGCGCCGAGCAGAGCCTCGGCGAGACCGTGGTCCGTGCCCACGGCGTCCCGCACGTCCGCGCGTGCGGCCGGGCCGGGGCAGGCGACGGTCGTGCTCCACGGCGTCTCCCCGGCCGCCGACGCCTCCCGGGGCGGCGCCACGACCACCTGGAGACGGTCCGTGCCGTCCTCCCCGGCGGCCGGCACCCGCACGCCGAACCGCCAGGTGCCGCCCTTGGCGAGGCAGTCCCGCAGGTGCGCGCTGAGCGAGGCCGTCAGCCGGGTGCGCTCCAGGGCGGGCACCCCGTACGCGGCGGCCAGCCGGGCGGTGGCCACCCGTGCCCCGGCTGCGTCCTCGGCGCAGGAGATGTCCCGGACGTGATCCATGCGCTGCTCCGTGCGGCGGTTCATGCGCGGGCCCGTCCCGCGCTCAGGACGGCCACGGCGGTGTCGTCCCGCACCGGCCGGGCGCCGCTGCCGGCGTCCCGGAGCGTCACGGCGGCCGCCACCGCCGGGTCCGCGTCCCACAGCCCCGCGTCCGACGGCGGTGTCCAGCGGCTGGGCAGGCCGTCGGTGTGCATGACCAGCAGCCCGCCGGGGCCCCAGCCGGTCTCCTCCTCGCGCACGGTGGCGTGCCGGTGTACGCCGACGATGCCGGGCCGGGACATCAGGTGGCGCCACGCGCCGTCCCGGCACAGCCGCGCCCCCACGTTCCCGACGCCGGCGAACCGCAGCCGCCCGGCCCGGACGTCGACCTGGGCCACCGCGACGGCCGCGCCACGGGTCCCGGACAGCGCCGTGTCGAGCCGCCGCAGCACCTCGCCCGGTCCGAGCCCGGCGGCCTCCCGCAGCGCGGCCACCGCCGCGGTCGAGGCGCGCGCGGCCTCCGGCCCGTGCCCCAGCCCGTCGGCCAGCATCAGCGTCACCCGGTCCGCCGACCGCACCCACGCCCAGGCGTCCCCCGAGTAGTCACCCCCGCGGAACGGCACGTTCACCCCGCCGGCCCGCACCTCGTACGGGGGCGTGGACGGCGTGCCCGGCGCAGCCGAGGGCCCGCGGGGGGTTCCCGGCGACGGCCCGGACGACGCGGCCCCGGCCGCGGCGGACCCGTACGCCACCCCGGCCGGCGGACCCGGCGGCACGGGACCGTGCGCCGGTCCCGCCGGAGACCCGGACGCCCCCTCGTCCGGCGCCGGCCCGCGCCCGCCCCGCCCGCCCGCGGCGACGGCCCCGATCCGGGCCAGCGCCACCGTGCCCCGCCCCGGCGTGCTGTGCAGGCCGAAGTCGTCCGCCGTGCGCAGGCACGTCCCGAGTCCCGCGCCGAGGGAACCCGCCGTGGAGAACCCGTCGCGCAGCGCGGCCGGCACGTCGGCGATGCCCGCGCCGTGGTCGATCGCGGCGATCTGCACCACCCGGGGCGCCTCCCCGCCGGCCGGCAGGACCGGCGGCGTCACCACGTCGATGAGCACCTGCCCGCCGTCCGCGTGCTTGAGGAGGTTGGTCGCGAGTTCCGTCGCCACCAGGGCCGCGGAGGCGGTGCGCCGCTCGTCCAGCCCGGCCAGTGCGGCGGCCTGCTCGGC
The DNA here is from genome assembly GCA_035710365.1 of Streptomyces sp. GTDB lineage: Bacteria > Actinomycetota > Actinomycetes > Streptomycetales > Streptomycetaceae > Streptomyces. The sequence continues at coordinate 10,805 of DASTDN010000443.1, forward strand.
GGCCACCCGGGCGTCGCGCACCCGTGTCGAGTCGTGCACCGGCACGTCCCACACCCGCGGCATGTCAGACCTCCTCCCGCGGGCGCGGCGGCTGCCCGGCCCACGACGTCACCCGCACCGTCGTGCCCCGTCCCGGGGCGCTCTCCAGCACGAAGTCGTGCACCAGGCGCCGCGCGCCGCCCAGCCCCATGCCCAGCCCGTCGCCCGAGGTGTAGCCGTCACTGAGCGCCAGGTCCGGGTCGGGGATGCCCGGGCCCTCGTCGACGAACGTCAGCCGCAGCCCGTCGGCACCCCCGTCGACGACGTGCTCCACGTCCATGTGGCCCCCGCCGCCGTACACCAGCGTGTTGCGCGCCAGTTCGCTGGCCGCCGTGACGAGTTTCGTCTGCGCCACCAGCCCGAACCCCAGCCGGCCCGCGGCCTGCCGCACGTGCTGGCGCACCCACGCCAGGTCCAGGTCCGAGCGGATCGGCAGGCGGGCCTCGACACCCGCGCCCGTCCGCATCACGAACTCTCCCGGCCTTCGCCGACGGCACCGGACGCCCGCCCCACGGCCCGCCCCAGCATCTCCAGACCCGCCTCGGTGGTGAGCGCGGTGCGCAGCCCCGGCAGGGTCAGGCCGAGTTCCACCAGCGTGATGGCGACCGCCGGCCGCATCCCGGTCACCACGGTCCGCGCGGCGAGCAGTTCGGCCTGCGCGGCGATCTCCGCGAGGACCCGCCCGAGGAAGGAGTCGACGATGTCCACCCCCGACAGGTCGAGCAGCACCCCGGTCACCCTGCTGCTCGCGATGCTCTCCGCGATGTCCTGCTGGAGCTGCTGCGCCATGCTGTCGTGCAGTTCCCCCTGGAGCGTGACCAGGAGGACGTCACCGAGCCGCAGCACCGGCACGTGTCCCGTCACCGGCCGGGGAAATGCCTCACTCACCGGATGCCCGCACCGTGGGACGACCCGCGGGACGACGCGGGCACGATGTCCGCGCCGAGCTGGTGCAGCGCGTAGGCCAGCGCGTCGGCGAGGCCCGCCCGGGTGATCACCGAGCCCAGGTCCAGGCCGAGGTGCACGATGGTCTGCGCGATGGCGGGACGGATGCCGGAGACGATGCACTCCGCGCCCATCAGCCGGGCCGCGGCGACCGTCTTCATCAGGTGCTGGGCCACCAGCGTGTCCACCGTGGGCACGCCGGTGATGTCGAGGATGGCGAACCGGGCGTGCTGCTCGACGACCGATTCCAGCAGTGTCTCCATCACCACCTGGCTGCGGGCGCTGTCCAGCGTCCCGATCAGCGGCACCGCGACGATGCCGTCCCACAGCTTGATGACCGGTGTGGCCACCTCCAGCAGTTGCAGCCGCTGCCGGTCGATGAGGGCCTGCCCCTCGCTCAGTACCGTCTGCATCGCCACGATCCGCAGCGTGCCGAGCAGTACGGTCAGGGCCGTCGTGCAGGCGCGCACGTGGTCGGCGGGCGCGTCCGCCAGGTCATCGGCCAGCAGGTTCTCGGCGGGCTGCCGCAGGGTGTCCAGCTCGGTCGACACCTGGGCGGTGGTCAGGCCCGCCCGGGACCGGGCCGCTCCCATCCGCGCGAGCTGCTCGCGCACCATGGTGAATCCGGCGGCGTCCGGGTCCTCGACCCGTTCCGCGTCGGCCACGCGGGCCAGCGCGTCGACCACCGCCCGGCCCGCTTCCACCGCCTCGTCCCGCGAGACGGTGAACACGGTGCGGAAAAGGGGCTCGTCCGCCCAGCGCTGGGCGATCTGCTCGCAGCGGCGGCGCAGGAAGTCCCCCACCTCCTGCGTCGGCGGCGGGAGCATTCCCTGCGCTTCGTGCTCGGGCACGTACGTCACTCCTTGACGGTTCGTTCGCGGCGCGCCGCCCCTTGAAAGACAGGCGAGGGGCGCCGCCGTTCCTGTCGTCCATCGGGTTCAACCGGCGTCCGACCTCATAAGTCACGGCCTCCGCTGCAACCGGTGGCCGTCGGGGGAGGGGGCGCCGGACGCCCCGGGCCACCTATGACACCGGCCCGCCGCCCGCCGTGCCGGGCCCGTCGGTGCCGTCGGCCGCGTCCGCGTCGTCCACGGCCCCGTCGGCCTCCCCGGTGCCGTCGGCCTCCGCGGTCCCGGGGCCCCGGTCGACGCGTTCCAGGGCCTCCTCGACGCTCTCCGACACCGGGACCGTCAGGCTGACACCCGTCAGGTCGAGGATGCGGCGCACGGCAGGGGTGGGGGAGATGACGTGGACGCTGCCCGGCAGGTCCCGAGCCTGCTGGTACACGCGCAGGATGATGTTCATGCCCGACGAGTCCATGAACGGCACGGCCGACAGATCCAGCAGGAAGTGCCGCCGGCCGTGGTGCAACTGGTTCGCCAGGTGGTGCTGGAAGTCGGTCGTCGTGTCGACGTCCAGGTATCCCTGCACCCTGAGCAGCGCGACATCCTCCCGGGGCAGGGTCACCTCGACGGACAGGGGGTTCTGGGCAATGGACACGCATACCTCCAACGAGTTCCGACGGCCGGGGCGGGCCGTCCGGTGAACGTCCGCGGTGCGCGCGACCGGCCCGCGGGGGCGCGGATCGGGGCTGCTGCCGGCAACGGCACCGCGCCCCCGCGCTTACCCCTGAATCCGCGGGACATGCAGTGCGGAATCCGCGGGACATGCGGCGGCCCGACCGGGGTATGCGCTGCGCAGGAGCCGCACCGGCAGGCACGCCCGGCCGCCGCGCAGACCGTGCCGCGGGCCGTGAGGAAGGAGAGCGTGCCCACGCGCACCGGACCAGTCGTACGGGCCGGACACCGGCACCGCCGAGGACGGGGGTCCGACGGGCGCGCCCGCGCGGTACCGGAACAGATCGAGCGCACGACCGAATGACGGGGACACCACACATATGGAGCTGACCGAGGGAACCGGCCCCACCACGCAGGGCGGCACGCCGCCCGACCGGCCCGCGGCGGACGGAGTGCGCACCGCCGCGCAGGCACGCGAGTACGCGGAAGCGGTGGTGCGCCGCACAGGGGACGCGGACGCGGGCAGTGGCCCGCGCGACGAGGACGTCATCGACCTGCTCCTCGTCGTGTCCGAGCTGGTCACCAACGCGATCCGGCACGGCGGCGGGCTCACCGGCTTCGCCGCCTGGCCCGTCCCTGACGGTGTACGGATCGCGGTGCACGACCGCAGCGACGTCGTCCCCCCGGTCGCCTACGGCCAGGGCTCGCTGCCGTCCGGGCACATCGGCAGCGGCTACGGCTGGCCCCTCATCATCCGCCTCGCCCGGGAGATCGCCATCGACCGGCGTCCCGGGGGCGGGAAGACCGTCACGGTCCTGGTGCCCGTGCGCACCGCCTGAGGCGGTGCGCACGCGTTCACCAGGGAAGGAAGACGTGTATGTCCTTGCCGTGGTCGTTCGGTACGACGCTTACCTGGTCGCACAGCGTGTGGATCAGATGCCATCCGATCCCGCCCCCGCCCCGGCTGGGGTGGAACGGGCGTGGCGCGGGTGGCGTGGTGTTCGTGTCGTGCAGCACCACGTGCACCCCGTCGAAGGTACGGCGCAGCCTCAGTTCGAACGGCCCCGGTGCGTACTGCACCGCGTTGGCCGCCAGCTCCGTCACCACCAGCAGGATGTCGTCCCAGTGCTCCGGAGCCGTCGGCGGTGACACGCCCGACAGCTCGTCGAGGAACTCTTCCGCGACGAGGCGCGCACCCGTGACGTTGTGCAGCGCCCCCGGGAAGCTCGCGGTGCGGTTGGGGATCTCCTTGGCAGCCAGTGTCCTGTCCCAACGCGGCTCGGTTGCCATGTCGCCTTTCCGGCCCGACGTCAGTGCATGTCGGCCTTTCTCTCCGTCCTTGGTTGGCTAGTTCCCAGTCGGCGGGGTCCTACGCGCGCGGCCGCGGCACCCCCGGGGCCCGCCGGCGGAACACGTTGTCCGCGGCGTCCGGGTCGTCCCACGCCTCCTGTACCCCGGGCGTCCCACGCGAGCGGGACCGCGCCCGGTACATCTCGTCGATCTCCGTCGCGTAGCGCCCCACGACCTCGTCGCGGCGCAGTTTCATCGACGGCGTCAGCAGCCCGTCGGCCACGTCGAACGGTCTCGGCAGCACCTGGAACACCCGGATCGACTCCGACCGCGACACCGCGCTGTTGGCGGCGGCGACGGCCCGCGCGATCTCCTCGCCGAGCGCGTTCTCCTCGCGGGCCTCCCGGCCGGAGGCGTCGCCCTTCCACGTGAGCGTGCCGCGCCAGTGCGCGAGGAACTCCGGGTCCAGCGTGAGCAACGCCCCCACGCACGGCCGGTTGTCGCCCACCACCACCGCCTGATGGATGAGCGGATGCATCCGCAGCCGCTGCTCCAGCGCGGTCGGCGACACGCTCTTGCCGCCACTGGTGATGATCACGTCCTTCTTGCGGCCGGTGATCGTCAGATAGCCCTCGGCGTCGACCTGTCCGAGGTCCCCGGTGGCCAGCCAGCCCTCGCGCAGCGCCGCCCGGGTCGCCTCCGGGTCGTTGACGTAGCCCTGGAACACCGACGGCCCGCGCACCAGGATCTCCCCGTCGTCGGCGATCCGGATCTCCGTGCCCGGCAACGCCGTCCCGACCGTGCCCGACTTCTCCCGGCCCAGCGGCTGCATGGTGATGCCGCCGCTGGTCTCCGTCAGGCCGTACCCGTCGTGCACCCAGATGCCGATGCCCTCGAAGAACAGCGACAGCTCCCGGCTCAGCGGGGAACCGCCCGAGGTCGCCCGGAGCACCCGGCCGCCCAGCGCGGCCCGCAGCCCGCGGTACACCGTCCGCTCGTACAGCGCGTGCCGCAGCCGCAGGCCCACGCCCGGCCCGCGGCCCCGCCCGAGCCGCCGCCGCTCACGGGCCAGGGCCCAGTCGCGTGCCGTGCCGGCGGCCCGCTCGAACAGCGCGCCGCGCCCCGCCTCCCGGAACCGGCGGAGGAAGGTCTTGTGGATCCTTTCGAGCAGGGAGGGCACCGCGTACAGGTACGTGGGCCGGAAGGACCGCAGCGCCGCCAGCAGCGCCGGCTCGCTCAGGTCGGGCTCGTGCCCCAGCAGCCCCCCGCCGCGCACGCACAGGAGCTGGATCATCAGCCCGTACACGTGGGAGAACGGCAGGAACGCGAGGACGGCGGCCTGCTCGCCCCGGGCCGCCGCCGTGTGACCCCAGCCCGCCAGCAGGGTGTCGCAGGGGGCGGCGAGACCGCGGTGGGTGAGCGCACAGCCCATGGCCCGCCCGGTCGTGCCCGACGTGTACGCGATGACGGCCGTGGAGTCCGGCAGCACGAGGCGCCGCATCGAGTCGACCGTGGCGGGCGGCACGAACTGGCCGCGCGCCGCCAGCTCGCCGATCACTCCCGCGTCCAGCTCCCACACGTGCCGCAGACGCGGCAGCGTCGCGCACACCGAGCCGACCGTCATCGCGCCCTGCTCGTCCTCGACGACCACACCCACGCACGACGCGTCCCGCAGGATCCACTCCACCTGCTCCCGCGACGACGTCGGATAGACCGGTACGACCTCCGCGCCGACCGCCCACAGCGCGTAGCTGAACACCGTCCACTCGTACCGGGTGCGGGCCATCACCGCGACGCGGTGGCCGGGCGAGATCCCCGTCGCGAGCAGTCCCCGGGCCAGGTCGACCACCTCGTCGCGGAACGCGACGGCGCTGACCTCCTCCCACTCCCGCGGCGCGGCGGGGGTGCGGCGCGCGAGGACCGGCAGGGAGGGGTCGCGGGCGGCCGTCGCGAAGACGCTGTCGGCGAGCCCCCCGGTCAGGGGAGCCGTCGGCGGGGTGCCGGCGGACTCGCGCATGCGCTGCTCCTGACGTGTACGGGGCGTGACGGCGCCGACGAGTAGCGTCATCGGTGCTGCTCGAAGATAGCGGAGGAGGGCAGAACAGGGGGGCGCGAATCAGGAAGTGCATGGGGAAGTCGTGCACGTTTGGTGATCCCGGTGTGTTCGGGGGACCCGGAACCCATGACTCACATCAATCCCGATCCCGACCCCGAGCGCACCACCGGACTGGAACCGGGCGGCGGCGTCCCGCCGGGGGAGACGCCCCCGGCGGAGAGCAGCCTGCCCGAGGCGGGCCCGCGTGAGACCCACAACCCCGTCAAGGGCTGGGGCAAGGGGCCGCTGACGGCGATCCTCGCCGTGGCCGTCCTGGTCGCGGCCTTCTTCCTCGCCTACGCCCTGATCCTCATCCTCTCCTGACGACACCGACGACACCGATGACCCCGACGACGCCCACGGCGGCCCCGGTGTGCCGCCGCTACTCCTGCGTGAGGCGCACGCACTCGGTGACGACGTCCCGCAGGCTTCCCGTGCGCCGCAGCGCCTCGCGCTGCGTCTGCGCGCCCGTGCCGTGCCGCAGCAGCCCGGCGACGGTCTTCTGGGCGCGGTCGAGGTCACCGCTCTCGTCGAGCGCCTCCCCGACGTGCTCCAGCAGCGCCCGTACGACCGTCTCCGCAGGCGCCCGCCGCATCGTCGCCGGATGCAGCAGCTCACCGGACAGACCGGAGCGGGCGGCCTGCCACGCCGCCAGCCGCAGCAGGCTCACACTCCGCTCCAGCGGCTCGCGGCCCTCCTTCCACTCGCGGGCGGCGGTCTCCACCAGGCCACGCGCCAGCGTCGCGATCAGCGCGGCCGTGTCGGCCCGCAGACACACGTCGGACACCCGGATCTCCACCGTCGGGTACCGCTTGGACAGCCGCGCGTCGAAGTAGACCATCCCCTCGTCGAGGATGGAGCCGGTGGCCACCATGTCCGCGACCAGCCGGTGGTAGCGCTCGGCCGACCCGAACGCCTCCGTGGGCCCGGCCGACGGCCAGCGCTGCCAGACCCGGCTGCGGTAGCTGCCGTACCCCGTGTCGTTGCCCTGCCAGAACGGCGAGTTGGCGCTGATCGCCGACAGCACCGACAGCCATGGCCGCAGCCGGTCGATGACCGCCACGCCCTCGTCGTCGGACTCGACGGACACGTGGACGTGGCAGCCGCAGACCATCTGCTCACGCGTGGCTATGCCGTACTGCTCCGCCATCCACCGGTAGCGCGGCTGGACGCCGACGGCCGGGGTCACCGGCAGCGGGGACGTGGCGAGCGCGGCCACCGCGCAGCCCAGCTCGCCCGCGTGCCGGGCGGCCTCCTCGCGGCAGCGCCCGATCTCCGCCCGCAGTTCCGCCATGTCGGACTGCGGGCGGGTGGCGAACTCGAGCATCTGCTCGTGGAGTTCCTTCTCGAAAACGTCCTGACGGGCGTCGTCCCGCTCCGCGTGCGCGAGGACGGCCGCGGACATCGCCCGTGGCTCGCCCGTCCCCGGGTCGACCAGGAGAAGCTCTTCCTCCACTCCGACGGTCCGCACGGCATGCACCCCTTCTGTGGTCCGGCTGCGACGACCTCGGCGTCGACGCGGTACGACCCCGAATGCCCAGGCCGAGCCGCGGGACACCTGTCGTGTCGCAGCCGGACGTCACAGCGGCAGGGGCCGGAACCACACCGTGGCCAGCGGCGGCAGGGTGAGCCGCAGGTGCCCGTTCTCCGGTTTGACCGGGCCCGGCTCGCCGGCACCGCTGCCGCCGTACCGCTCCGCGTCCGTGTTGAGGACCTCCTCCCAGGCGACGTGGTCGCCGTCGCCGGCCCACAGGGCGTAGTCGTGCCGTACCACCGGGGAGAAGTTCGACACCGCGAGCAGCGGTGCGCCCGAGGCGTCGTACCGCAGGAACGCGTACACGTTGTCGTCGGCGGCGTCCACGGCCGCCCACCGGAAACCGGCCGGATCGGTGTCGAGCTGCCACAGCGCCGGAGTCGCCCGGTACAGGGTGTTCAGGTCCCGCACCAGGTCCCGCACGCCCCGGTGTCCGGGCTCGCCCGGATACTCCGGGTCGAGCAGCCACCAGTGCGGGCCGCACTCCTGCGACCACTCGGCGCCCTGCGCGAACTCCTGCCCCATGAACAGCAGTTGCTTGCCCGGGTGGGCCCACATGAAGGCGAGGTAGGCGCGGTGGTCGGCGCGCCGCTGCCACCAGTCGCCGGGCATCTTCGACACCAGCGCCTGCTTGCCGTGCACCACCTCGTCGTGGGAGACCGGCAGAACGTAGTTCTCGCTGTAGGCGTAGACCATCGCGAAGGTCATGTCGTGGTGGTGGTACTTGCGGTGCACGGGCTCCCTGGACATGTACCGCAGGGAGTCGTGCATCCAGCCCATGTTCCACTTCAGGCCGAAGCCGAGGCCGCCGCTGTCGGTGGGCCGGGTGACGCCGCCCCAGGCCGTGGACTCCTCGGCGACGGTCACGACCCCGGGCACCCGCCGGTACACGGTGGCGTTCATCTCCTGGAGGAACGCCACCGCGGCCAGGTCCTCCCGGCCGCCGTGCACGTTCGGGGTCCACTGGCCCGAGTCCCGCGAGTAGTCGAGGTACAGCATCGAGGCGACCGCGTCCACGCGCAGCCCGTCGATGTGGAACTCCTCGCACCAGTACACGGCGTTCGCGACGAGGAAGTTGCGCACCTCGGTACGGCCGAAGTCGAACTCGTACGTGCCCCAGTCCGGGTGCTCGGCACGCCGCTCGTCCCCCGGTTCGTACAGCGGCTCGCCGTCGAAGCGGGCCAGCGCCCAGTCGTCCTTCGGGAAGTGCGCCGGGACCCAGTCCATGATCACGCCGATGCCGGCCCGGTGCAGGCGGTCCACCAGGTACCGGAAGTCGTCGGGCGTGCCGAGCCGCGCGGTCGGCGCGTAGTAGGACGTGACCTGGTAGCCCCAGGACGGGCCGTAGGGGTGTTCGGCGACCGGCATCAGCTCGACGTGCGTGAATCCGAGATCCCCGACGTACTTTGGGAGTTCCTCGGCGAGCTGCCGGTACGACAGTCCCGGGCGCCAGGACGGCAGGTGGACCTCGTACACGGAGAACGGCGCCTCGTGCACGGGCGTGTCCCCGCGGCGCGCCATCCACGCGGCGTCGCCCCACGCGTAGTGCGAGTCCGTCACGACCGACGCCGTGTTCGGGGGCTCCTCCGCGAGGCGCGCCATCGGGTCGGCCTTCAGGAACCGGCGGCCGTCGCGGGAGGTGATCTCGAACTTGTAGCGGGTGCCCTCGCCGACGCCCGGCAGGAACAGCTCCCACACCCCGGACGCGCCCAGGGAGCGCATCGGGAACGCGGCACCGTCCCAGTACGTGAAGTCGGCGGCGACCCGTACGCCGCGCGCGTTCGGCGCCCACACGGTGAAGCGGGTGCCGGCCACGCCCTGGTGGGTCATCGGCCGCGCGCCGAGCGCCTTCCACAACTGCTCGTGCCGGCCCTCCCGGATCAGGTGCAGGTCCAGCTCACCGAGCGCGGGCAGGAAGCGGTACGGGTCGTGGGTCTCCCGCTCCTCGCCGTCGTACGTCACGAGCAGCGTGTACGCGGGGATCCCGGCCAGCGGCAGCGTCCCGGAGAACAGGCCGTCGCCCTCGGAGACGAGGGCCGTGGGCCGGCCGTCGACGAGCACGCTCACCGCCCGCGCGAAGGGCCGCAGGGCCCGGAACACGACACCGCCGGGCACCGGGTGGGCGCCCAGCAGCGCGTGCGGATCGTGGTGCGCGCCCGCGAGCAGGCGCTCCCGGTCGGTGGCGTCCAGGGGCGGCGCGGCCCCGCAGGGCACGGGGCCGGACGGCTCGGGCAGCGAGGTGTCACGCAGGGCCACGGGTCAGTCTCCTCTCACGGCGAGGCGCTCGATCGCCGCCATCGGCACGGGCAGCCAGTCGGGGCGGTGCCGTGCCTCGTACAGCACCTCGTAGACGGCTCTGTCGGTCTCGTAGGCGCGCAGCAGCCCGTGCTTGCGGCGCGGGTCCCAGCCGGCGCCCGAGGCATACCCCGCGCAGTACGCCTCGCGGCAGCGGCGGGCCCACTCCGGGCGCCAGGGGCGGCGCTGCCGGGCGGCGTAGTCGAAGGAGCGGAGCATGCCCGCGATGTCCCGCACGGGGGAGTGGGCGCTGCGCCGCTCGGCGAGCGGGCGGGACGGTTCGCCCTCGAAGTCGATGACGAACCAGTCCCGGCCGGCCCGCAGCACCTGCCCCAGATGCAGGTCGCCGTGGATGCGCTGGGCGGGCGGGCCGGGATCGCAACTGGTCAGCGCGGCGAACGCGGTCCGCAGACCCGCCGCGTACGGGCGCAGGCCCGGCACGGCGTGCGCGGCGGCGGTGAGCCGCCCGGTCATGGCCGACGCGGTGGGGCCCGTCTCGCCGGGGGCGCCGACGGGGAACGCCGACGCCAGCGCGAGATGCACCTCGGCCGTGGCCCGGCCCAGTTGGCGGGCCTCGGCGGTGAAGTCGTCGCCCGCGGCGAGGGCCTTCAGGGCGAGGGTCCAGCCGTCGGAGGCGTCCCGCAGGAACGGCTGGAGCACGCCGAGCGTCGCGTCCTGCGGATGGGTCGTGCGCAGCCACGCCACCGGGGCGGGCACCCTGCGGCAGCCCTGCCGGGCCAGCGCGACGGGCCCCTCCAGGTCGGGGTTGACGCCGGGCTGGATGCGCCGGAACAGCTTCAGGATGTACGCCTCGCCGTACACCAGCGAGGTGTTGGACTGCTCCGCGTCCAGCAGCCGGGGCGCGAGTCCGCCGGGCACCGGCAGGGACGGGTCGGCCTCGAAGCGCAGCGGGCCCGCCGGACCCGGGCGCCGCAGCCGCTCCAGCAGCACTCGCGCGGCCCGGGGGTCGTGCAGCGCGTCGTACGCCGTCAGCCCGGCGAACCGGCCCTCCCGCACCTGGCCGATCAGGGCGGGCGCGAGCCGCGGCGCGGGGTGTTCGCGCACCCCGAGCAGGAGCTGGTAGCAGTCCCCGGGCGGCGGGGAGCCGCCGGGGGAGGGCAGGTCCCCGCCTCCCGAGTGGACGAGCAGGTGCAGACAGCCGGGGAACAGCTCGGTCATCGACAGCAGGCCGAGTTCCGTGACGGGCCGGTCCTTGCCCGCGAACCAGCGCTGGCGGGGCAGCCACTCCCGCAGGAGCCCGGCGAGGGACGCCACGGGCTCGGCGCGGAGCGTGCCGCCGGGGCGGGGGGACGGTGCGGTCTTCGGCGGGGTCACGCCTGTCACGCCTCCTTTCACCGGCGCCGTGCTCACGGCCGGCGGCCGATGCGGGATGCGACTCGGGTGAGCCGGAACCAGTAGAAGCCGTGACCGCCCAGCGTGAGCAGGTAGGGCAGTTCGCCGACGGCGGGGAAGCGGACCTCGCCGAACAGCTCGACCGGGTGGCGTCCGTCGAACTCCCGCAGGTCCAGCTCGGTGGGCTGGGCGAAACGGGAGAAGTTGTGCACGCACAGCACGAGGTCGTCCTCGTACTCGCGGAGGAAGGCGAGGACGGCGGGGTTGGACGAGTGCAGTTCGGTGTACGAGCCGAGGCCGAAGGCGGGGTTCTGCTTGCGGATCTCGATCATGCGG
>DASTDN010000444.1:0-11177 GCA_035710365.1 Streptomyces sp.
TCGCGGTGACCGCGGTGTCCGCGTCCCACGAGTCCGGGTGGTCCCAGTCGATGTCGGCGCTGTTCGTCACCAGCGGCAGCGTCGGGTCGTCGCCGTCCTTGTAGAAGTCGTCGAGCCGCAGCACCGGCAGGCCGGAACGCGCGGCAAGCAGGGACTTGCCGGAACCGGAGGGGCCGCAGAGCAGCACGACTTTCGCAGGCATGTGCGGATGGGAGCTCACGGGACACCAGTGTGAGGCATTCCCGTACTCACGATCGACCCCGCGGGTCGCCTTTGAAGTGTGCGTCACACATCCGTTACGGTACGTGTCTGACTGGTGATTCCCCGTAGTCGAGGTGTGAGTGAGGTGGCGGCAGAGATGGGCCGACCCGTGTCCTTCCGGAAGCGTGGCGCACAGCGGGCCCTCGTCGCCCTCGCGGCCGCCGGGGTCGCCCTCGGTGCCGGTGCGGCGAGCGCCCGCGCCGCGGACGCCGCGCCCGAGCCGCCCGCGGGCGGCACCACCCTCGGGGAGGTCGATCCGCAGGCCGCGCTCGACGCCGTCACCACGACCGTCGGGTACGCCGTGAAGTCGGCCGCCGGGCTCAAGCCCAACCCGCTCGCCGGGACCGGCGTCGACCCGCTGGACAACGCCGTCGGCGCCCAGCTCGCCGACTTCCGGCCGCTGTCCTCCAAGGCCCTCACCGGGCCCGTCGCGCAGGCCGAGTCGGTCGGCGGCATTCCCGTCGTCGGGGGCGTGGCGGCCCTTGCGGGCGGCTGAGCGTACGGACGGTACGCCCCGCGCACGGCGAAGAGCCGCGCTCTCCCCGGACGGAGGGAGGGCGCGGCTCTTCGGGCCGGGGGCTCAGTACGACGAGCCGGACGCGCCCAGGGAGCCCGTCGGGTGCCAGACCGTCTTCGTCTCCAGGAACGCCGTCATGCGCTCGATGCCCGGCGTCGCCGGCCAGTCCACGGGCTGGGGGCGGTTCACCCGCTTGAGGTTGTCCGCCGCGGCGATCTCCAGTTCCTTCGCGAGGACCTCGTCCGCGCCTGCCAGATCGATCGCGTTGACGTCCTGGTGGGCCGCCAGCGGGGCCGCGATCTCCGCCGTACGGCCGGACAGGACGTTCACCACGCCGCCCGGGACGTCCGACGTGGCCAGGACCTCCGCCAGGGACAGGGCCGGGAGCGGGGACGTCTCGCTCGCCACCACGACCGCCGTGTTGCCCGTCGCGATCACGGGGGCCAGGACCGACACCAGGCCGAGGAACGACGAGTCCCGGGGGGCCAGGACCGCCACCACACCCGTCGGTTCCGGCGAGGAGAGGTTGAAGAACGGCCCCGCCACCGGGTTGCCGCCGCCCACGACCTGGGCGATCTTGTCCGTCCAGCCCGCGTACCAGACCCACCGGTCGATCGCCGCGTCCACCTGCGCGGCGGCCTTCGGCTTCGACAGGCCCTCCGCCTCGGCGACCTCGCGGACGAACTGCTCCCGGCGGCCCTCCAGCATCTCCGCGACGCGGTACAGGACCTGGCCGCGGTTGTACGCCGTCGCGCCGGACCAGCCGCCGAACGCCTTGCGGGCGGCCGACACGGCGTCACGGGCGTCCTTGCGGGAGGCCCGGGGCGCGTTCGCCAGCCAGTTGCCCTTGGAGTCGGTCACCTCGTACACCCGGCCGCTCTCGGAACGCGGGAACTTCCCGCCCACGTACAGCTTGTAGGTCTTGAAGACCGACAGCCGCTGTTCGGTCTTTTCCTTATCGGACATCGAGGTACGCCTCCAGGCCGTGGCGGCCGCCCTCGCGGCCGAAGCCCGACTCCTTGTAGCCGCCGAACGGCGACGTCGGATCGAACTTGTTGAACGTGTTGGACCAGATCACACCGGCGCGGAGCTTGTTCGCCACCGCCAGGATGCGGGAGCCCTTCTCCGTCCAGATGCCCGCCGACAGGCCGTACGCCGTGTTGTTGGCCTTGGCGACCGCCTCGTCGGGCGTGCGGAACGTCAGGATCGACAGGACCGGGCCGAAGATCTCGTCGCGGGCGATGGTGTGCGCCTGCGTGACGTTCGTGAACAGCGTCGGGGCGAACCAGTAGCCCGACGACGGCAGCTCGCAGGCCGGCGACCAGCGCTCGGCGCCCTCCGCCTCGCCCACCTCGGCGAGCGAGGTGATCCGGGCCAGTTGCTCGGCGGAGTTGATCGCGCCGATGTCCGTGTTCTTGTCGAGCGGGTCGCCCAGCCGGAGGGTGGCGAGGCGGCGCTTGAGCGCGTCCAGCAGCTCCTCCTCGATCGACTCCTGCACCAGCAGGCGGCTGCCCGCGCAGCACACCTGGCCCTGGTTGAAGAAGATGCCGGTGACGATGCCCTCGACGGCCTGGTCGATGGGCGCGTCGTCGAAGACGATGTTGGCGCCCTTGCCGCCCAGCTCCAGCGTGACCTTCTTGCTCGTGCCCGCGACCGTGCGCGCGATCTGCTTGCCCACGGCCGTCGAACCGGTGAACGCAACCTTGTTCACGTCCGGGTGCGCCACCAGCGCGGCGCCGGCGTCGCCGTATCCCGGCAGGATGTTGACGACGCCCCTCGGCAGGCCCGCCTGGCGGCAGACGTCCGCGAAGAACAGGGCCGACAGGGGCGTGGTCTCCGCCGGCTTCAGCACGACCGTGTTGCCCGTCGCCAGCGCCGGGGCGATCTTCCACGCCAGCATCAGCAGCGGGAAGTTCCACGGGATGACCTGGCCCGCCACGCCCAGCGGGCGCGGGGAGGGGCCGAAGCCCGCGTGGCCGAGCTTGTCCGCCCAGCCCGCGTAGTAGAAGAAGTGCGCCGCGACCAGCGGCAGGTCCGCGTCGCGGGTCTCCCGGATCGGCTTGCCGTTGTCCAGGGTCTCCAGGACCGCCAGCTCGCGGCTGCGCTCCTGGATGATGCGGGCGATGCGGAAGAGGTACTTCGCGCGCTCCGAGCCGGGCAGCGCGGACCACTTGTCGAAGGCCTTGCGGGCGGCCTTCACGGCCCGGTCGACGTCGGCCTCACCGGCCTGCGCGATCTCGGACAGCACTTCCTCGCTGGACGGCGAGACCGTCTTGAAGACCCGGCCGTCGGCGGCCTCGGCGAACTCGCCGTCGATGAACAGGCCGTACGACGGCGCGATGTCGACGATGCCTCGGGACTCCGGCGCCGGGGCGTACTCGAAGGGGGATGCGGATGCCATGGTGATCAGTCCACCGTCACGTAGTCGGGTCCGGAGTAGCGGCCGGTGGCCAGCTTCTGACGCTGCATCAGCAGGTCGTTCAGCAGCGAGGAGGCGCCGAAGCGGAACCAGTGGTTGTCCAGCCAGTCCGGTCCGGCCGTCTCGTTCACCAGCACCAGGAACTTGACGGCTTCCTTGCTGGTGCGGATGCCGCCGGCCGGCTTCACGCCGACCTGGACGCCGGTCTGCGCCCGGAAGTCGCGCACGGCCTCCAGCATGAGCAGGGTGTTCGCCGGGGTCGCGTTCACCCCGACCTTGCCGGTGGAGGTCTTGATGAAGTCGGCCCCCGCCAGCATGCCGAGCCAGCTCGCCCGGCGGATGTTGTCGTACGTCGACAGCTCGCCCGTCTCGAAGATGACCTTCAGGCGGGCGCTCGTCCCGCAGGTCTCCTTCACGGCGGTGATCTCGTCGTACACCTTCATGTACTGCCCCGCGAGGAACGCCCCGCGGTCGATGACCATGTCGATCTCGTCGGCGCCCGCGGCGACGGCCTCGCGCACGTCCGCCAGTTTCACGGCGAGGGGCGCGCGGCCCGCCGGGAAGGCGGTGGCGACCGAGGCGACCTTCACGGCGGAACCCGCGACGGCCGCCCTGGCGGTGGTCACCATGTCGGGGTAGACGCAGACCGCGGCCGTGGCGGGGGCCGTGCGGTCGGTCGGGTCGGGACGGACCGCCTTCGCGCCGAGCGCCCGGACCTTGCCGGGGGTGTCCGCGCCTTCCAGCGTCGTCAGGTCGACCATCGAGATGGCGAGGTCGATGGCGTACGCCTTGGCGGTCGTCTTGATGGAACGGGTGCCGAGCGAGGCGGCACGCGCCTCCAGGCCGACCGCGTCGTCGCCGGGCAGCCCGTGGAGGACGCGGCGCAGCGGGCTGTCGGACGCGGTGACGTCCCGGAGGGCACTGGCGGCGGGGGTACCTCCCACGCTTTCGGCGGTGGGGGAGGGTGCATTGGTGGGCATGGTCACCAGACGAGCATATCTACGCGCGTAGCGGCTGTACAGGCCCCGGCCTGAATCCGGCCCCCCGGCCGGCCGCGCGGAACGAGGGGGCGTGGGCCGCGGAGCCGCCGGTGCGGTGCGGGTGCGGCGGCGGAGGGGGCGTCGGGCAGAATCTCCGGCATGACGACCCCGGAGCCCCCAGAGCCCCAGCCTTCGGACACCTCACGGCCCGCCCCCGAGGACCGCGTCCACCGGTCCTCCGCGGCCCTCGCGGGCGGTGCCGTGCTGCTCGTCGTCGCCGCGTGGCTGGGCGTCGACGCCGCGCTCCACGGCGAGGGCCGCACGCCCTGGCTGGCCCTGGCCACGCTGCTCCTGGTCGTGCCGCTCGTCGTCGCGTACACCCTGCGGCCCGCCGTGTACGTGAACGACGACCGGCTGCGCGTCCGCAACCCCTTCCGTCTCGTCGTCCTGCCGTGGGGCCGGGTCGGGACGCTGCGCTCCGGGTACTCCAACGAGGTCGTCGACCGCTCCGGCGCCAAGTACCAGCTGTGGGCCCTGCCCGTCTCCCTGCGGGCGCGCAAGCGGGCGGCCCGGCGCGACATGCGGGCCACGGGAGAGGCCGCCCGGGCGGGTGACGCGCGCCGCGGGCCGGTACGGGCGGGCACCGACCGGATCATGGACGACCTGCGCGAACTCCACGAGGCGCGCGCCGACGCGCCGGGCGCGCAGGGCGAGGTCACCGTGCGATGGGCGTACGAGGTGCTGGCGCCCGCGGCGGCGGGGGCCGTGCTCCTGGTGGTGCTGCTGGCGACCGGGTGAGCGGGGCGGCCCGGCCGGGATGACGCCGGAAGGGACGAACGGGGGGTGTCCGCGCGGGCACCCCCCTCGCCGTCAGATGCCCGCCGCCGTGGACAGGTCCCGCTTGAGGCCGGCCAGGAGGCCCGCCGCCCTGGTACGCGCCCCGGGCAGGCCGGCGTGCGACGCGACCGGCACGACCACCTCCAGGTAGCACTTCAGCTTCGGCTCGGTGCCGCTCGGGCGGACGACGACCCGGGCGCCGTCGAGCGTGTAGCGCAGGCCGTCGGTGGGCGGCAGAAGATCCGTGCCCCGGGTGAGGTCCTCCGCGCGCGTGACGCGCAGGCCCGCCAGCTCCGCCGGGGGGCGCTCGCGCAGCCGGCGCATCGCGGCGGCGATCACCGAGAGGTCCTCCACGCGGACCGAGAGCTGGTCGGTGGCGTGCAGGCCGTGCTCCACGGCGAGGTCGTCGAGCAGGTCGAGCAGGGTGCGGCCGCGTGACTTCAGCTCCGAGGCCAGCTCCGTGACCAGGAGCGCCGCCGTGATGCCGTCCTTGTCGCGCACGCCGTCGGGGTCGACGCAGTAGCCGAGGGCCTCCTCGTAGCCGTAGCGCAGGCCGTCGACGCGGGCGATCCACTTGAAGCCGGTGAGGGTCTCCTCGTGGCGGAGCCCGGCCTTCCCGGCGATGCGGCCGAGGAGGGAGGAGGAGACGATCGACTCCGCGAAGGTGCCCTCCGCCCCGCGGGAGACCAGGTGCGCGGCGAGGAGCGCGCCGACCTCGTCGCCGCGCAGCATGCGCCAGTCGCCGTCGGGCGTGGGCACGGCCACCGCGCAGCGGTCCGCGTCCGGGTCGTTGGCGACGATCAGGTCCGGGCGGGTCTCGCGGGCCGTGGCGAGGGCGAGGTCCATCGCCCCGGGCTCCTCCGGGTTCGGGAAGGCGACCGTCGGGAAGTCCGGATCGGGGTCGGCCTGCTCGGCGACCAGGACCGGCTCGGGGAAACCCGCGCGGGCGAAGGCGGCGAGGACGACCGCCGTGCCGACGCCGTGCATCGCGGTGTAGACGGTACGGGCGGTGCGGGCGGAGTCCTTGGCGAGCACCGCGTCGGTGCGGGCGAGGTAGGCGTCCAGGACGGAGTCGTCCAGGACCTCCCAGCCCGAGTCGGGGCGGGGCACGTCGCCGAGGGAGCGTACGGCGTCGATCTCGGCCGCGATGGCGGTGTCGGCCGGCTGCACGATCTGGGAGCCGTCGCCGAGGTAGACCTTGTAGCCGTTGTCGCGGGGCGGGTTGTGGCTCGCCGTGACCTCGACTCCCGCGACCGCGCCCAGATGCCGTACGGCGAAGGCCAGGACGGGGGTGGGCAGCGGGCGCGGCAGCACGGCGGCGCGCAGACCGGCGCCCGTCATGACGGCGGCGGTGTCGCGGGCGAAGTCGGCCGACTTGTGGCGGGCGTCGTAGCCGATGACGACGAGGCCGCCGGCGTGGCCGTTCTTCACGAGGTGGGCGGCCAGGCCGGCAGCGGCGCGGATGACGACGGAGCGGTTCATGCGCAGGGGGCCGGCGCCGAGTTCACCGCGGAGCCCGGCGGTGCCGAACTGCAGGGTGCCGCTGAAGCGGGCGGTCAGTTCGGCGGTGTCACCGGTGTCGATGAGACGGGCGAGTTCCTCGCGGGTTTCCCCGTCGGGGTCCTCGGCCAGCCACGTCCGGGCCCGTGCGAGGAGGTCGTCGTGCACGTTGGTCACCTCTCGTGTGTTGCGGTTGGTCTGTCCGGGTGGGTCACCCGCCCCGGCGTCGGCCGACTGCCGTCTCTCTCCCCGCCGCCGGGGCCGGTCACGCGGCCCGGCACCGAACGGGCCGCCGCGTGAGCGGGGCCGTGCCGCATCCGGGCCGAAGCGCACCGGGGTCCGCGTGCGCACGGGAGCGGGGCGCGGCGGTACGGCGCACGGCCCGCCGCTCGGCCGAACGCCCCCGCCCGGCATCCGCGCGTCCCGCCCGGGTCGCGGCGGCGGCGAAGCGCACCACAACCCCCACGCGCCGCGCCCCACGCACCAGGCGGGCGCCCACCGGCACCCGCATCCACGGGCACCGGCACCCACGCAGGCGCCCACGGGCACCGGCACGGGAACAGGTCCCGCCCCCGGAGCGGCACCCCGCCCGGGAGCTACAGCCGCCCCAGCACCTGCCCCAGCAGGCTGCCCATGCGAGCCGCGCTGTCCCGCCCCGCCCGGAGGACCTCCTCGTGGTTGAGGGGCTCCCCGGTCATCCCCGCCGCGAGGTTGGTCACCAGCGAGATCCCCAGCACCTCGGCGCCCGCCTCGCGCGCCGCGATCGCTTCGAGGACCGTGGACATGCCCACGAGGTCCGCCCCCATCGCCCGCGCCATGCGGATCTCCGCCGGAGTCTCGTAGTGCGGCCCGGGGAACTGGGCGTACACGCCCTCCTCCAGCGTGGCGTCGACCTCCTTGCACAGCGCGCGCAGGCGCGGCGAGTACAGATCGGTGAGGTCGACGAAGTTCGCGCCCACGATCGGCGACATCGCCGTGAGGTTGATGTGGTCGCTGATCAGGACCGGCTGGCCGGGCCGCATGCCCTCGCGCAGACCGCCGCAGCCGTTGGTGAGGACCACCGTCTTCGCACCGCCCGCCACGGCCGTACGCACGCCGTGCGCGACCGCGGCCACGCCCCGGCCCTCGTAGTAGTGGGTGCGGCCCAGGAAGACCAGGGCACGTTTCGCGCCGATTCTGTAGGAGCGGATCCTGCCTCCGTGGCCCTCCGCGGCCGGCGGCGGGAAGCCCGGCAGGTCGGTGACCGGGAACTCGGCGTCGGGGACGCCGAGGGCGTCGACGGCCGGAGCCCAGCCGGAGCCCATCACGAGGGCGACGTCGTGGGTCTCGGCGCCGGTCAGTTCGCGCAGGCGCGCGGCGGCGGCGTCGGCGGCGGCGTAGGGGTCGCCCGGGAGGTCGTCCGGAAGAAGAGATGCGTTCACGCCGACGAGAGTAGCCGGTCTGGGCCTACGCGCGTAGATGACGGAGCTCACGGGTTGTGGATCGTTGTCTTGTCGTTTCCGGGGCGGGCGGTCAGCAGGGGCGCTTGCGCAGTTCCATCACGTAGTCGTGCGGGGCCCCGGCGGACTCGGCGGCGTCGGCGACCTCGCCCAGGTAGCGGGCCGACGGCAGGCCGCCCTCGTACGCGTTCAGCACGTACGACCAGGCCTGTTCCTCGCCGTCCAGGGTGTGTACGCGGACCCGGGTGCGGCGGTAGATGTCCAGGCCGACGCCCTCCCAGCGGTCCAGGGATTCCTCGTCCATGGGCGCGATGTCGTAGAGCGCGACGAAGACCTGCGACATCGGGTCCTCGACGATCGTGGCGAGGGCGCCCTCCCAGCCGAGGTGCTCGCCCCCGAACGTCAGCCGCCACCCGTTCATCCAGCCGGTGGCGCGCAGCGGCGAGTGCGGGGCGCGGCGGGACATCAGCCGCGCGTCGAGGTTGCCGGCGTACGCGGCGTAGAGCGACATGGTTCAGAGCGTACGGCAGGCGGCGGGACGCCACTTCCGGTCACGCGGTCGAGTCCCCGGGCCCCCGGGGCGGTGAACCGGCGGCGCGTGCGGGACAATGGAGTACGTGACTCGGATCGTGATCATCGGTGGCGGACCCGGCGGATACGAAGCGGCGCTGGTGGGCGCCCAGCTCGGCGCGGAGGTGACCGTCGTCGACCGCGACGGACTGGGCGGGGCGTCGGTGCTGACCGACTGCGTGCCGTCCAAGACCCTCATCGCGACGGCCGAGGTGATGACCACCTTCGACTCGTCGTACGAGGAGCTGGGGATCATCGTCGCCGACGACACCCCGCACATCGACACGCCCGCCCGGGTGGTCGGCGTGGACCTGGGCAAGGTCAACCGCCGGGTCAAGCGCCTCGCGCTGGCGCAGTCGCACGACATCGCGGCGTCCGTGACCCGGGCGGGCGCGCGGGTGCTGCGCGGGCGCGGCCGGCTGGAGGGCATGCAGGCCCTGGACGGCTCGCGCAAGGTCGTGGTGACCGCGGCCGACGGCACCGAGGAGACGCTGGCCGCCGACGCGGTGCTGATCGCGACGGGTGGCCACCCGCGCGAGCTGGCCGACGCCCGCCCCGACGGCGAGCGCATCCTGAACTGGACGCAGGTCTACGACCTGGACGAGCTCCCCGAGGAGCTGATCGTGGTCGGCTCCGGTGTGACCGGCGCCGAGTTCGCCGGTGCCTACCAGGCGCTGGGCTCGAAGGTCACCCTGGTCTCCTCGCGCGACCGGGTGCTGCCCGGCGAGGACCCGGACGCCGCCGCGGTCCTGGAGGACGTCTTCCGGCGGCGCGGGATGAACGTGATGGCGCGCTCGCGGGCCGAGTCCGCCAAGCGGGTGGGCGACCGGGTCGAGGTGACGCTTGCCGACGGGCGGGTCATCACCGGCTCGCACTGCCTGATGGCCGTCGGCGCCGTCCCCAACAGCGCGGGCATGGGCCTGGAGGAGGCCGGCGTCCGGCTGCGCGACTCCGGCCACATCTGGACCGACCGCGTCTCCCGGACGACCGCTCCCGGCGTGTACGCGGCCGGTGACGTGACCGGCGTCTTCGCGCTCGCCTCGGTGGCCGCCATGCAGGGCCGGATCGCGATGTACCACTTCCTGGGCGACGCGGTGGCCCCGCTGAACCTGAAGACCGTGTCGTCGAACGTGTTCACCGACCCCGAGATCGCCACGGTCGGCTACACCCAGGCCGACGTGGACGGCGCCCGGATCGACGCCCGGGTGGTGAAGCTGCCGCTGCTGCGCAACCCGCGCGCCAAGATGCAGGGCATCCGCGACGGCTTCGTCAAGATCTTCTGCCGGCCGGGCACCGGCATCGTCGTCGGCGGCTGCGTCGTCGCCCCGCGTGCCTCGGAGCTGATTCACCCGATCTCGCTCGCCGTCGACAACAACCTGACGGTCGAGCAGATAGCCAACGCCTTCACGGTCTACCCGTCCCTGTCGGGTTCGCTCGCCGAGGTCGCCCGCCAACTGCACACCCGGAAGATGAACGGCGAGGGCTGAGCGCGCGGGGCCCGGCTCCCCGCCCGTCACGGGGAGTCGCCGCCCATGCGAGTGGCATAGTCGGGGTGGGTAGGCCTTATACCACTTCCCTTGTTCTGCTGCGAACAACTTCTGCTATTCGCCGCAAACTGCTGAAACCAGACGGTCGTTGGGGTTACTGTCAGTTTCGTGTTCGCTGCAGAACGTCGCCAATTGATCCTCGAAATGGTGCGGGCCAACGGAGCCGTGTCGCTCCGTGAGCTCGCCCGCGTCGTCCAGACCTCCGAAGTGACCGTACGGCGGGACGTGCGCGCGCTGGAGGCAGAAGGACTCCTCGACCGCCGGCACGGCGGTGCGGTACTGCCGGGCGGTTTCACGCGGGAGTCCGGCTTTCCGCAGAAGTCACATCTCGCGACCGCCGAGAAGACGGCCATCGCCGACCTCGCCGCGTGCATGGTCGGTGAGGGCGAGGCCGTGGTCGTGGGGGCGGGCACCACCACGCAGGAGCTGGCGCGCAGGCTGGCCCGGGTACCCGGGCTGACCGTCGTCACCAATTCCCTGCTGGTCGCCCAGGCCCTCGCCCACGCCAACCGCGTCGAGGTCGTCATGACCGGCGGCACGCTCCGCGGGTCGAACTACGCCCTCGTCGGGTCGGGTGCGGAGCAGTCCCTCCAGGGGCTGCGGGTCTCCCGGGCCTTCCTGTCGGGAAGCGGGCTGACCGCCGAGCGCGGGCTGTCCACGTCCAACATGCTGTCCGCGTCCGTGGACCGCGCGCTGGTGCAGGCCGCCGCCGAGGTGGTGGTCCTCGCCGACCACACCAAGCTGGGGACGGACACCATGTTCCAGACCGTGCCCACGGACCTCATCACCCGGCTCGTCACCGACGAACCCCCGGCCCACGACGACCGCGCGGCCACCGAACTCCAGGCCCTCGCCGACCAGGGCGTGCAGATCTCCGTGGCGGGTGCCTCCGGCCCGGGAGCGGTGGGCCCGGCGGGTGAGCCGAACCCGGCGGGCCGTCAGCGCCGTGACGTCCCCGGACCGCGCCGCCAGGTGCCGGGGGCGGGGCTGCGGAGCGCGGCCGCGGTCCTCGGCGAACAGCCCGCCGGGCAGGAGCGCGCCAGGGTCGCGGACCTGCGGCGGCGATAGGACGCTGCCCGCCCCCGGCTGGTTGCCGTACGACGACGG
>DASTDN010000445.1:0-5466 GCA_035710365.1 Streptomyces sp.
CCCGGCTGCACAACCCCCAGAACGGCGCGCTGTCCGGAGCGAGCGGACGCAACGTCCTGAACGCCGCCTACCTGGTGCCCCGGGGCGTGTCCGAGGAGTTCGTGGAACTGGTCGACGCCACGAAGGACGACGTGCCGGGCATGCGGGTGGAACTCACCGGCCCCTGGGCGGCCTACTCGTTCGTGCAGGAAGAGGCAGAAGAGGCGGACGCGTGACCGTCGTCGAACGCCGCGAGATCGCCCTCGTGGACATCCTCGACCGGCTGCTGGCCGGCGGGGTCGTCATCACGGGCGACATCACCCTGCGCATCGCGGACGTCGATCTCGTGCGCATCGACCTCAACGCGTTGATCAGCTCGGTGAACGAGAACGTTCCTTCGCCGTGGGAGGAGTGACGTGACGACCCGCCGCAAACGGCTGGACCTCGACCCCGACACCGTCGAGCGTGACCTGGTCAAACTCGTCCTGACCGTCGTGGAGCTGCTGCGCCAGCTCATGGAGAAGCAGGCCCTGCGCCGCTTCGACGTGGGCGATCTGAACGAGGAGCAGGAGGAGCGGATCGGTCTGACGCTGATGCTGCTCGACGAACGCATGACGGAACTGCGCGAGCGCTACGGCCTGCGGCCCGAGGACCTGAACCTGGACCTCGGCCCCCTCGGGCCGCTGCTGCCCCGGGAGCCCCACGACGGGTAGGGCCCGGCCGGCCCGTGTCCCGTCCTGCGGACCGCCCCGCAAAAAATACCTCAACGACTGTTATTGTGTGTGACCAGTTGTTGACGGAGGGGCACAGTGGTCAAACAAGAGAGGGCGGCGAGGACTCACGAGCGGTTCCTGGACGCGTCGGCCGACGAGTTCGCCCGCCACGGCTACGCCGGCGCCAATCTCCAGCGCATCGCCGCCCACGTCGGCATGACCAAGGGGGCGCTGTACGCCCACTTCCCGTCCAAGGACGCCCTCGCGGCCGTGTTCACCTCCGCGTTCACCGGCGCGGTGCACGGCCTGCTGGAGGGCATGGACGACGGCGACCCGCCGCTGACCAGCCTGCACCGCCTCACCGAGGGCCTGGTCTCCCGCATCCACACCGATCTCCGGTTCCGGGCCGGGCTCCGGCTCGTCTGCGAGGATGCCTGCACACGCGGACAGGTGCCCGACCTCGTCGCGGACCTGTCGGCCGTGCTCACCCGGCTCGTCGGCGACGCCCAGGCGCAGCGGCAGTTGGGCAGCGGGCACCGGCCGGAGCTGATCAGCTCGCTCGTGGTGACCGTGATCTTCGGCACCTATCACACCGTCCCGTCGCACGAGGCCGGTGACGCCGCCGAACAGATGCGGCGCGTCTGGCAGTTCCTGGAGTCGGGCTCCGCCGGATGACGGCCGCGGCGGTGTCGTACGGGACGCCGCCGTCCGGGACGCCCCTGGCGTGAACTCGCCCCGCCCGGGGCCCGAATCCCGTGTCCTTTTCGCTGGTTGCTCCCGCCCGGTCGGCCGAAATGCTTCGTGGCGCCGGAAGCGCACACATCGTGGGCACCAAACCTCCCAACCGGAATCCTCGGTATTCCGCCACCCGCCCGCTAGGATTCCTTCGTGACGGTATGCAAGCGAATGGTGATATGTCGGGGGGCGGCCGTGGCGCTCGTCCGCCGGCCACGTCCCGAAGCGGCCACCCCCGGGCCCTGAAATTCCTCCGAGCAGGCTCTTTCACATACGCGAAAGTGGATCACCGTGGGAAAGCCCCATGAAGCCATCGACTCCCGGCTCTCCCCGCCCGGCGCCCGGGAGCTGAAGCAGGAGCGGGCCGTCCAGACCAGGGAGCGCATCCTCGCGGCGGCCGGCGCGGCGTTCGCCGCCAGGGGCTATCCGGCGGTGACCATCTTCGACGTCGCCCAGCGGGCCGGGATGACCAAGGGCGCCGTCTACTTCCACTACGAGAACAAGGACGCCCTCGCGCTCGCCGTGACGCAGGTCTTCTACCGCCGGATGGCCCAGATCGCCAGAGCCGTCGAGGAGTTGGCGCTGCCGCCGGTCTGCTCCGTCGCCGAGCTGCTGCTGCGGTCGGCGGTCGCGCTCCGCGAGGAGACGGTGATCCAGGCCGGGGCCCGGCTGCAGCTCGAACGCCGGCTGATCGGCGTCCAGCTCCCGGTGCCCTTCGCGTCGTACACCGAGCTGATCAGCGGTTGGCTGGCGCAGGAGGGTGCGGACCGCACCCCGCCGGACGCCTCCCCGCCCGAGACGCTCGCCTCCGTCCTGGTCTCCGCCTTCTTCGGCGCGCAGCACATCTCCTGGGTCCTCAGCGACCGGGACGACCTGATGGAACGCACCCACGCGCTGATCCGCACCATCATTCCCTCGGCCGGGCCGGACATCCGGCTGTGCCCGTCCGCCTCACCCGGCTAGCAGCGCGAGGCCCTCCCGGACCGCTTCCTCCACCGCCGTGCGGGTGCCGCGCCCGAAGAGCTCCGCGAAGCCGGGGCCGCCCAGGGCCGCCTCCGCGGACGCCGTGACGCGGTCGACGTCGCCGCGTTCGGCGGGCGGCAGCGGGGCGCCCACGCCGCGGCGGGCCGCGTCCGCCGCGCCCAGCAGCAGGGCGGCGCAGGCCGCGCCCGGCATCGTCCCGCGTCGTGCCGCCGCGCCCGCGAGGCCCTCCAGGGACAGCGCGAGCGCACGCGGCTCTCCCAGCGAACGGGCGACGTCCAGGCCTTCGAGGTGACGGCGCCGCGACTCCTCTGCGTCGCCGCGCAGTTCGGCGATGAAGCCGAGTTCCGCGAGCAGCAGATGGTCGCCCGCCTCGGAGGACATGCCGGCGTAGCCGTCGCGGAGACGCAGCAGATGCGCCTCGGCCGTGTCGAGGTCGCCGGCCCGGCGGGCGCCCAGCGCCAGGCCCATCTCGGCGTGCATCTCACCGTACTTGTAGCCCTGCCCGGCGGCGATCCGACGCGCCTGTTCGTGCAGGTCACGCCCGCGGTCCCAGTCGTGGGCGAGCAGCGCGAGACGGCCCAGCCCGGACAGCCGCGCCGCCACCTCGGCCGGCAGGCCCAGTTCCCGCGCCATGCTCAGGCCCTCGCGCTGCAGACGGGCCGCCTCCTCGTACTCGCCCCTGATCTCGGCGAGTGCGGAGAGCGGCGACACCGTCTGCAGCTCGCCCCAGCGGTCGCCCAGGGCGCGGAAGAGGGCGGCGCTGCGCCGCCCGTCCCGGCCGAGCGCGTCGAGGTCGCCGCGCACCAGGGCGAGCGTCGCGCGCAGGCCGAGTGCCGCGGCCGTGCCCCACTGTTCGCCCGCCGCGTCGAACAGCGCGAGCGCCCGGCCGTTCAGCTCCTCGGCGAGGTCCGCCCCGCCCGTGCTGAACAGGCCGTACGCACACAGCCACAGGGCCCGGGCGCGGCGTACGGCGTCGGGCACCGCTTCGGTGGCGTCGAGGGCCGAGGTCCGCGTGTGGTCGCCGGTGAGGAAGGCGAACGCGGCGCTCAGGAGGGCCAGTTCGGCCGCGGCCCCGCAGTCCGCCGGGGTGGCGGCGAGGACGGCGGACAGGCTGCGGCGGGCCTCGGTGAGACGGCCCCGCAGCAGCCACCACCAGGACAGGGCCGTCGCCAGCCGGACGGCCTCGTCGGCCCGGCCGGCGGCGGCCCGCCGCACCGCCTCGTCGAACGCCCCGCGCAGATTGCCCGCCTCGGTGTCCAGGAGGGTGAGCCAGGCGCGCTGGTCGGCGCCGCGCAGCCGCGTCCCGGCCCGTTCGGCCAGCGCGAGGTAGTGGCGCAGGTGCCGGTCGCGCACGGCGGTGAGGTCCTGCATCTCGTGCAGCCGCTCCGTGGCGTACGCGGCGACCGACTCCAGCAGGCGGTAGCGGGGACCGGCCGGGCCGTTCACGACGACGACGAGCGACCTGTCGACGAGCCGCGTCACCAGGTCCAGCACCTCGTCGCGGTCCACGCCGTCGCCCGCGCACACCGCCTCGGCGGCTGCGAGGTCGCAGCCGTCGCTGTGCACGGCGAGCCGGCGCAGGACGATGCGTTCGGGCGCGCTGAGCAGTTCCCAGCTCCAGTCGATCATGGCCCGCAGGGTCTGCTGGCGGGCCGGGGCGCCCCGCTGCCCCGCGGTCAGCACGCGGAACCGGTCGCCGAGCCGCGCCGCCAGTTCCCGTACGCCCAGGGCCCGCACCCGGGTGGCGGCCAGTTCCAGGGCGAGCGGAATGCCGTCGAGGCGGCGGCAGATCTCGGCGACGGCGTCGTGCACGGCGGTGTCGGCGGGCTGCGCGCCCGGGGCGAATCCGGGGGCGCAGGCGGACGCCCGCTCCAGGAACAGCCGGACGGCGTCCGCCGTGCTCAGGGGCTCGACCAGGAACACGACCTCGCCCGCCAGGCCCAGCGGCTCCTGGCTGGTGGCCAGCACCCGCAGGCCGGGGGCGGTGCGCAGGAGCAGCTCGGCCAGTTCCGCCGCCGCCCCGACGACGTGCTCGCAGTTGTCCAGGACGAGGAGGGTGCGGCGGTCCCGGAGGGCGGCGGCGAGACGGTGCGCGGGGGAGGAGGCGGTGCCCGGTGTGCCGGTGCCGGGCGGGGCGGAGGGTGCGTCGTCCCGGATGCCCAGCGCCGACGCGGCCACCTGGGCCAGGTCCGCCGAGGAGGCGGTGGCGCGCACGCCGGAGAACTCCACGAGCCAGACGCCGTCGGCGGGTTCCCCGGCCCGGGCCGAGGCCGCCGCCAGGGCGAGGCGGGTCTTGCCGACGCCGCCGGGGCCGGTGAGCGTCACCAGCCGGACGGTGCCCGGCAGACCGGCGAGTCCGGCGAGCGCCTCGTCCCGGCCGATGAGCGGGGTCAGCGGCACGGGGAGGTTCGAGCGGGCGGCCCGGGGGGCGGCCGGGAGAGCCGGGGACTGGGCCCCCGGCGGCGCGGGGGCGAGCAGACCCGGGTCCTGGCGGAGCACCGCCCGGTGCAGGGCGGCGAGGGCGGGGCCGGGGTCGACCCCCAGGTCCTCGGCGAGGCGTGACCGCAGGTCCTCGTAGGCGGCGAGGGCCTCGCCCTGCCGGCCCGCCCGGTAGAGGGCCCGTATCTGCAGGGCGCGCAGCCGCTCGCGCAGCGGGTGCCGGGCCACGAGCGCGGCCAGTTCGCCGCCGAGCAGCACCTGCTCGCCCGCCTCCAGACGGGCCTCGACCTGTTCCTCCACGACCGACAGCCGCTGCTCCGTCAGGCGCTGCACGGCCGGGCGGACGAACTCCTCGTCGGCGAAGTCCGCGTACGCGGGGCCCCGCCACAGGTCGAGGGCCTCGGTGAGCAGCGCGGCCCGGGCCCGCGGGTCCCGGACGGGGCGGGCCCCGGCGACGAGGGCGCGGAACCGCTCGGCGTCCACCTCGTCCCGGTCCGGGTCGAGCAGCAGGCGGTAGCCGGGGGCCTGCCGCACCACGCGGTGCCGGCCGAGTACCCGGCGGAGCTGGGACACCTTGGCCTGGAGGGCGCCCGCCGGTCTGCCCGGCGGCGCGTCA
>DASTDN010000446.1:0-2888 GCA_035710365.1 Streptomyces sp.
CTTCTCGCAGTTGCCGCAGAAGGGCTTGTACGGGAAGTAGCCGGCGGAGCCGGAGCTGCCGTCGTCCTCGGCGGCGGCGCCGGAGCCCTCGGCGGCCTCCAGCTCTGCCTCGTCGACGGGCTTCTGCCCCTGCTGCTTCGCCGGGGCCTTCTTCCCGGGGTCCTTCCTGGTGCGGTACTGGTCGAGGACGGCGTCGATCTCGCCGCGGTGCCGCATCGCGTGCAGGATCTGCTCGCGGTAGGCGCCCGAGGTGTACTGGGCGGTCTGGCTGATGCCCTCGAACTCGACGCCGAGCGCGGCCAGCGACTCGGTCATGGCGGCCTTGAAGTGCTCGGCCCAGTTCGGGTGCGTGCTGCCCTGGGGCGCGGGGACCGAGGTCAGCGGCTTGCCGATGTGCTCGGCCCAGCTCTCGTCCACGCCCGCGATCCCGGCCGGGACCTTGCGGTACCGGTCGTAGTCGTCCCAGGAGATGACGTGCCGGACCCGGTGGCCGCGGCGGCGGATCTCGTCGGCGACGAGGTGCGGCGTCATGACCTCGCGCAGGTTGCCGAGGTGGATGGGGCCGGACGGGGAGAGCCCGGACGCGACGACGACGGGTTTGCCCGGGGCCCGGCGCTCCGACTCCTCGATGACCTCATCCGCGAAACGGGAGACCCAGTCGGTGGTCTCGGTGCTCTGAGCCACGATCGGCACGTCCTTCTTTCTGACATGGGGCAGCCGGTACGGTCGCACGGCTGGCCTCCCCAGTTTAGGGCGGCGCGCCCGCGCCCCACGGGCTCGGCCCGGCCCCGCCGCCCCGCGGCCGCGAAATCCGCTTCACCCCCCGTGGGATACTGGCCGGGTCTGTCAGTCCACGAGGAGAACGGCTCCCACCCCATGGCCCCGGTCACGTCCCTCAGCGACTCCGTCGCTCAGCAGCTCAGCTCCGCCCTGTCCGCCGCCCTGCCGGAGGCCGGTTCCGCGGACCCGCTGCTGCGACGAAGCGACCGGGCCGACTTCCAGGCCAACGGCATCCTGGCGCTCGCCAAGAAGGCCGGGGCGAACCCGCGCGAGCTGGCGACGCGGGTCGTGGCCGAGGTGGCGCGGGGCGGCGCGATCAGCGACATCGAGGTCTCGGGCCCCGGCTTCCTGAACGTGACGATCGCCGACCGGGCCATCACCGGGAACCTCGCCGCGCGGTACGCGGACGACACGGGCCGCCTCGGCGTGCCCTTCGCGGACCGGCCGGGCACGACGGTGATCGACTACGCCCAGCCGAACGTGGCGAAGGAGATGCACGTCGGCCACCTGCGTTCCGCGGTGATCGGCGACTCGGTCGTCCAGTTGCTGGAGTTCACGGGCGAGACGGTGGTCCGCCGCCACCACATCGGCGACTGGGGCACCCAGTTCGGCATGCTGATCCAGTACCTGGAGGAGCACCCGCACGAGCTGGACCACGAGGACGCCCGGATCTCCGGCGAGGAGGCGATGTCGAACCTCGACCGTCTCTACAAGGCCGCGCGGAAGCACTTCGACTCCGACGAGGAGTTCAAGACGCGGGCGCGCCGCCGGGTGGTCGACCTCCAGGCCGGTGACCCGCACACCCTCGCCATGTGGCAGAAGTTCGTGGACGAGTCGAAGATCTACTTCTTCTCCGTCTTCGAGAAGCTGGACATGGAGATCCGGGACGCGGACATCGTCGGCGAGTCGGGGTACAACGACATGCTGGACGAGACGTGCCGCCTCCTGGAGGAGGCCGGCATCGCGGTCGAGTCGGAGGGCGCGCTGTGCGTGTTCTTCGACGACGTCAAGGGCCCGGACGGCAACCTTGTCCCGCTGATCGTCCGCAAGTCCGACGGCGGCTACGGCTACGCGGCCACGGACCTGTCCGCGATCAGGGACCGCGTCTTCCACCTGAAGGCGAACAGCCTGCTGTACGTCATCGACGCCCGGCAGGCCCTGCACCTGAAGATGGTCTTCGAGACGGCCCGCAGGGCGGGCTGGCTGAACGAGGACGTCACGGCGGTCCACCTCGCCTTCGGCACGGTCCTCGGCAAGGACGGCAAGCCGTTCAAGACGCGCGCCGGTGAGACGGTCCGGCTGGTCGACCTCCTGGACGAGGCCATCGACCGCGCGTCGGCGGTGGTGCGGGAGAAGGCGCAGGACCTCTCCGAGGAGGAGATCGCCGAGCGCGGCACGCAGGTGGGCATCGGCGCGGTGAAGTACGCGGACCTGTCGACGTCGGCGAACCGCGACTACAAGTTCGACCTGGACCAGATGGTCTCGCTGAACGGCGACACGAGCGTGTACCTCCAGTACGCGTACGCCCGCATCCAGTCGATCCTGCGCAAGGCGGGCGAGGTCCGCCCGGCCCCGCATCCGGAGCTGGAGCTGCACGAGGCGGAGCGCGCGCTGGGCCTGCACGCGGACGCGTTCGGGGAGACGGTCGCGGATGCGGCCGGGGAGTACGCCCCGCACAAACTGGCGGCCTACCTGTACCAGTTGGCCTCGCTGTACACGACGTTCTACGACCGGTGTCCGGTCCTGAAGGCGGATTCCCCGGCACAGGTGGAGAACCGCCTGTTCCTGTGCGACGTCACGGCCCGCACGCTGCACCGGGGCATGGCCCTCCTGGGCATCCGCACCCCGGAACGCCTCTGACTTCTCCCCGGTCGTGAGGTGAGCGGCGCGGCGCCCCGAGCGGTGCGCCGCGCCGCTCGCCGTCCGGGGCCGGCCGGCGGGGCGACGGCCCGGCCGTCACCGCCGAGCGCGGCGCAGCCCCTGGCCCGTCTCCCGCCTCCGACGCGCCGCAGGCACCCGGTCCCCGAACCGATGGCCCGTCCTCCCCGCCGCTCGGCAGGAGGACGGGCCTCGCGGGTGGTGCCCGGCCTCCGCCGTGGCCCGCTCCG
>DASTDN010000447.1:0-9367 GCA_035710365.1 Streptomyces sp.
CGCGGTGTTCGGCGGCGGGCGCCGCGACGAGGAGAAGGCCCGCGCGAAGGAGCGGGTGTTCTCGCTGCGCGACGAGTTCTCCCAGTGGGACCCGCGCCGCCAGCGCCCCGAGCTGTGGAACCTGTACAACGGCCGGCACGCCCCCGGCGAGCACGTCCGGGTCTTCCCGCTGTCCAACTGGACCGAGCTGGACGTGTGGCAGTACATCGCCCGCGAGGGCATCGAGCTGCCGCAGATCTACTACGCCCACGAGCGCGAGGTGTTCTCCCGCAGCGGCATGTGGCTGACCGCCGGCGAGTGGGGCGGGCCGAAGGAGGGCGAGAGCACCGAGAGGCGGCTCGTGCGCTACCGGACCGTCGGTGACATGTCCTGCACCGGCGCCGTCGACTCCGACGCCGACACCGTCGGGAAGGTGATCGCCGAGGTCGCCGCCTCCCGGCTCACCGAGCGCGGTGCCACCCGCGCCGACGACAAGCTGTCCGAGGCCGCGATGGAAGACCGCAAGCGCGAGGGGTACTTCTGATCATGAGCACCATCACGACCGGGGAACTCCCGGCGACCACCCTGCTGCGGTTCGCCACCGCCGGTTCCGTCGACGACGGCAAGTCCACGCTGGTGGGGCGGCTGCTGCACGACTCCAAGTCGGTTCTGGCGGACCAGTTGGAGGCCGTGCAGCGGGCATCGGCCGGCCGCGGCCAGGACACGCCCGACCTCGCGCTGCTCACCGACGGCCTGCGCGCCGAGCGCGAGCAGGGCATCACCATCGACGTCGCCTACCGCTACTTCGCCACCCCCCGGCGCCGGTTCATCCTCGCCGACACGCCGGGGCACGTGCAGTACACCCGGAACATGGTCACCGGCGCCTCCACCGCCGAGCTGACCGTGATCCTGGTGGACGCCCGCAACGGCGTCGTGGAGCAGACCCGCCGCCACGCGGCGATCGCGGCGCTGCTGCGGGTCCCGCACGTCGTCCTCGCCGTCAACAAGATGGACCTGGTGGGCCACCGGGAGGCCGTGTTCGCGGCGATCGCCGAGGAGTTCACCGCGTACGCCACCGAACTGGGCGTCCCCGAGGTCACCGCCATCCCCGTCTCGGCGCTGGCCGGCGACAACGTCGTGGAAGCCTCGTCCCGCATGGACTGGTACGCGGGGCCGACCGTGCTGGAGCACCTGGAGGCCGTGCCCGCCGCGCACGACCTGACGCACTGCCACGCCCGGCTGCCCGTGCAGTACGTGGTCCGGCCGCAGACCGCGGAGCTGCCCGACTACCGCGGCTACGCGGGCCAGATCGCCGCGGGCACCTTCCGGGTGGGCGAGCCGGTGGTCGTCCTGCCGTCCGGGCGGGCCACCCGGATCGCCGGCATCGACCTGCTCGGCGAGCCGGTGGAGGCGGCGTGGACGCCGCAGTCGGTGACGCTCCTGCTGGAGGACGACATCGACGTCTCGCGCGGCGACCTGATCGTGCCCGGCGAGGACGCCCCGCCGACCACGCAGGACATCGAGGCGACCGTCTGCCACGTCGCGGACACCCCGCTGACCGTGGGCCACCGGGTCCTGCTCAAGCACGGCACCCGCACGGTCAAGGCACTGGTCAAGGACATCCCGTCCCGGCTCACGCTGGACGACCTGTCCCTGCACCCGCACCCCGGGCGGCTCGCCGCCAACGACATCGGCCGCGTGAAGATCCGTACCGCGGAGCCGCTGCCCGTGGACTCCTACGCGGACTCGCGGCGCACCGGATCGTTCATCCTGATCGACCCGGGCGACGGCACCACCCTGACCGCCGGCATGGTCGGCGAGTCCTTCGCCGCGCCGGAACCCGTCGGGGACGGCACCGACGACGGCGGATGGGACTTCTGAGCATGCGTCCCGCCGACTTCTACTCCACGTTCGCGAAGGAGGGCGGCCGCGTCGGCAGCGGTGCGCTCGGCGCCGGGCAGGGCGGAGTGGCGCGATGTGCGCGCCACCGCGCGCCCTGTCCCCCCACACCGCAGAGACCGACCTGCCGACCTCCCGGCCACGGCCTGAGAGACCGTGACCGCCGGGCCACCGAGAGGAACACCTCCCGTGCCTGCACGCCAAGCCGTCCGCCGCAGCCTCGTGGTGATCGCCGCGCTTCCCCTGCTCGCCGTCGCCGCCTGCGGCTACGGCTCCCGGGCCGAGGACGACGACTCCGCGAAGGTCGCCGCCGGCGCGAAGAAGACCGACGGCCTCGACTCCGTGCGGATCGGGTACTTCGGGAACCTGACGCACGGCACCGCCCTGGTCGGCCGCCAGAAGGGCTTCTTCCAGGAGGAGCTGGGCGCCACCGAGGCGAAGTACGCCACCTTCAACGCGGGTCCCTCCGAGATCGAGGCGCTCAACTCGGGCTCCGTCGACATCGGCTGGATCGGCCCGTCCCCGTCGATCAACGGCTACACCAAGTCCGGCGGCAAGAACCTCAGGATCGTCGGGGGTTCGGCGTCCGGCGGGGTCAGGCTGGTGGTGAACCCCGAGAGGATCACCTCGCTCAAGGACGTCAGGGGCAAGCGGATCGCGACGCCGCAGCTCGGCAACACCCAGGACGTGGCGTTCCTCAACTGGGCCGCCGAGCAGGGCTGGAAGGTCGACGCGCAGAGCGGCAAGGGTGACGTCACGGTCGTCCGCAGCGACAACAAGGTCACCCCGGACGCCTACCGGGCCGGATCGGTCGACGGCGCGTGGGTGCCGGAGCCGACCGCGTCGAAGCTGGTCGCCGAGGGCGGCAAGGTGCTCCTCGACGAGGCGGACCTGTGGCCGGACAAGAAGTTCGTGATCACGAACATCATCGTGTCGCAGACGTTCCTCAAGGAGCACCCGAAGGCCGTCGAGGCCGTGCTGCGGGCCTCCGTGCGGACCAACAAGTGGATCAACGCGCACCCCGGCGAGGCGAAGACGGCCGCGAACGGGCAACTGGAGAAGGACTCGGGCAAGGCACTGCCCGCCGAGGTCCTCGACCCGGCGTGGAAGTCGATCACCTTCACCGACGACCCGCTGGCCGCGACCCTCGGCACCGAGGCCGACCACGCCGTCAAGGCTGGCCTGCTGGACAGGCCCGACCTCGCGGGCATCTACGACCTCACCCTCCTGAACAAGGTCCTGGCGGCCGAGGGCGGCGCGGGCAGGGTCGACGACGCCGGACTCGGCGCGAAGCCGACCCGTTCCCGACACGCCCCCAGGAGGTGACGACCATGGCCACGACCCTCGCCAGGGCCGACGGCGGCACCGAGGCGGCGGCCCGCGCCGCCCGGATCGAGCACGTCTCGAAGTCGTATCCCGGGCCCGCCGGGCAGCAGCTCGTCCTGGACGACATCACGCTCGATGTCGCGCCCGGTGAGTTCGTCACCCTCCTGGGGGCCTCGGGCTGCGGAAAGTCCACACTGCTGAACCTGGTGGCGGGCCTGGACCGGCCGAGCGCCGGTTCGATCACGACGGACGGCCGCCCCGCCCTGATGTTCCAGGAGCACGCCCTGTTCCCGTGGCTGACGGCCGGCCGGAACATCGAACTCGCCCTGAAGCTCAGCGGCGTACCCAAAAGCGACCGGCGCGGGCGCGCCGAGGAACTGCTCGAACTGGTCCGGCTCAAGGGCGCGTACGGCAAGCGGGTGCACGAGCTGTCCGGTGGCATGCGCCAGCGCGTCGCCCTGGCCCGCGCCCTCGCGCAGGAGAGCCGGCTGCTGCTGATGGACGAGCCGTTCGCGGCGCTCGACGCGATCACCCGGGACGTGCTGCACGACGAGCTGACCCGGATCTGGCGCGAGAGGCGACTGTCCGTGCTGTTCGTCACGCACAACGTCCGCGAGGCCGTCCGGCTCGCGCAGCGCGTGGTGCTGCTGTCGTCGCGGCCGGGGCGCGTCGCGCGCGAGTGGACGGTCGGCATCCCGCAGCCGCGGCGCATCGAGGACACCGCCGTCGCGGAGCTGTCCGTCGAGATCACCGAACAGCTCCGGGGGGAGATCCGCCGCCATGGCCAGCACTGACACGACGACCGGGGCGACGGCGGGAGCCGCCTCCGGGGACGGCGGGAACGACCTCGCCGGGCTGGAGGCGGGCCTGGACGCGCTGGAGACGGTGCAGCACGCCCGTACGCCCTTGCGGCAGACGGTGCGGGAGAAGGTCCTGCCGCCGGCCGGCGCCGTGCTGCTGGTGCTGGTGGTGTGGCAGGGCCTGGTCTCCTTGGGGGTCGTGGACGACCCGGCGAAGCTGCCCGCCCCGTCCGGCGTGTGGAGCGTGCTCCGGGACGCCTGGCTGGAGGGCGAACTGCTCGGCTACATCTGGACGAGCGTCTCGCGCGGCCTGCTCGGCTTCCTGTTCGCGCTGGCCATCGGCACCCCGCTGGGGCTGGTCGTGGCGCGCGTGCGGTTCGTGCGCGCGGCCATCGGTCCCCTCCTGTCCGGCCTGCAGTCGCTGCCCTCGGTGGCGTGGGTGCCGCCCGCGGTGATCTGGCTCGGCCTGAACAACTCCATGATGTACGCGGTGATCCTGCTCGGCGCGGTCCCCTCGATCGCCAACGGCCTGGTGTCGGGCGTCGACCAGGTGCCGCCGCTGTACCTCCGCGCGGGCCGGACCCTGGGCGCGACCGGCCTGAAGGGCACCTGGCACATCACCCTGCCGGCCGCCCTGCCCGGCTACGTGGCCGGCCTCAAGCAGGGCTGGGCGTTCTCGTGGCGGTCCCTGATGGCGGCCGAGATCATCGCCTCCTTCCCCGACCTCGGCGTGGGCCTCGGCCAGTTGCTGGAGAACGGCCGCAACGCCTCCGACATGGCCATGGTCTTCGAGGCGATCCTGCTCATCCTGGTCGTCGGCGTCGCCATCGACCTGCTGATCTTCAGCCCGCTGGAGCGCCGGGTGCTGCGCGGCCGCGGACTGCTGGTGAGGGGCTGAGGCACGCCATGAGTGAACCGGTCCTCCTCGTCGTCGCCCACGGCAGCCGCGACCCGCGGCACGCCGCGACCGTGCACGCCCTGGTGCGGTGCGCGCGGGCGCTGCGTCCCGGGCTGCGGGTGGAGACCGGCTTCCTCGACTTCAACGTGCCGTCCGTGGCGGGCGCCCTGGAGTCCCTGGACGCGCAGGGTGTCCGGGACGTCGTGGCCCTCCCCCTGCTGCTGACGCGCGCCTTCCACGCCAAGTCCGACATCCCGGCCGTCCTCGCGGACGCGCCGCCGCGCCTGCGGATCCGCCGGGCGGACGTCCTCGGCCCGTCCCCGCTGCTGCTCGCGGCCCTGGAACGGCGCCTGTACGAGGCGGGTCTCAGGCCCGCCGACAAGTCCTCGACCGGGGTCGTCCTGGCCTCGGCGGGGTCCACCGACCCGGAGGCGATCGCAGTGATCGCAGACATCGCGCGGGAGTGGCGGCACACCGGTTGGCGTGCCGTGCGGCCTGCGTTCGCCTCCGCGTCCCGGCCCCGCACCGAGGAGGCGGTGCGGGAGCTGCGCGCCCTGGGCTGCGCGCGGGTCGCCGTCGCCCCCTACGTGCTGGCCCCCGGGCGGCTCCCGGACCGCATCGCGCGGGGCGCGGCCGGGGCGGACGTCCTCGCGGACGTCCTCGGCCCGGCGCCGGAGGTGGCGCGGGTGCTGCTGGAGCGCTACGACGGCGCGCGGCTGCCGCTGGCGGCGGCGGCGAGCGCGTAGCCGTAAGTGCCGCCTCGTACGCCGTCGGGCGCCTCTGCGCGCGCCACGCGCGCTCAGCCGTCCCGGCCGTGGGGCGTTCCCTGGTGGAAGTAGAGCCGCCACTCGCCCCGTCCGGTGCGGCGCCACAGGGAGCTGCGGTGGACGCGGCGGCCGTCGGCGGCCGTGTCGAAGGTCAGGTGGACGACGTCGGGGGCCAGCCGGACGCCCCGCACGCGGGAGGCGACGACGGCCGGGCCGTCGGGGCCGGTCCCGGCGAGCATCGCCATGATGGACTCCCGGTCCCAGATCCGGCCCGACGCGCCGTACTCGTGGAAGTCCGGGTGCAGCAGGGCGTCCACGCGCCGCCGGTCGCCGCGGACCCGCGGGTCGAGGAGGGCCAGCTCGCCTGCGACGGCGGCGGCCACGGCGTCCTCGTCCGTGTCCCCGTCCGTGCCCGCCGCGTACTCAGTCACCGGTCAGCTCCACGAGTTTGAGGACGGTGTTCCAGTTCCGGGTGGTGGCGATCAGGCCCTCGGCGGGGCGCGGCTTCGCCAGGCGCTCGGCCAGCCTGGAGCGGCCGAGGCCGTCGGGGACGTACAGGTACAGCGCGCGGTCGCCGAGCCGGAACTCCTCGGGGAGATGGGCCGCCCGGTCGATCCCGGCGAAGCGGTCCGCGCCGACGGGCTCCGAGAAGTAGGTGACGTGCAGTTGCCGTCCCTCCAGCTCGGCCGCCGGGAACGGGCAGTCCTCGGCGACCGCCCGCAGATAGGCGTGGTCGCGCACGAGGACGTCGACGGGGAAGCCGAAGTGCCGTTCGAGCGCCGCGGTGATCCCGGCGGCCAGGGAGTGCTCGTCCCCGCCGGACGGCGTGAACACGGCTTGCCCGCTCTGCAGGTAGGTGCGTACGCCGTCGTGGCCGAGGCCCTCCAGGACGGCGCGCAACTCGGCCATCGGAACCCTCTTGCCGCCCACGTTGATACCGCGCAGCAGTGCCGCGTACCTGGTCGTCATGGGCCCACCCTAGGCCGTTCCGGCCGACCGCCGCGGGACGGCCGTCGTGCCCCGTGGGGGTGGGCACGACGGCCGGTCCGGTTGCCGGACTGCGCGAAACTCTGGCCGAACGGCGGGCGCGGATCAACCGCTGAGCGAACCTGTGACTTATTCAACACTGGTTCAACACCGGTTGGTCATGGACCGGCCGCACCCGGCCCCCTCAGGACGGCCGGCGGAGGCAGGGGCCCCGGTCCGCCCCGGTGCGCAGATCCCGGGATCCACGGGGACGAGCCGGGCACGGCGTGCGTCGCCGGACGGTGCGAGGATCCGGCCGTGTCCGGTCCGTACCGCCGAAAGCGCCAGGTGACGGCACGGGTCCTCGCCGTGGACGAGGGCGCGTGCGCCGTGGGGAACCGCGGGACGCGGGTGCGGGCGTTCGCCGCGGCCGGCGGCTGGAGCCCGGCACCGCTGGGCGGCGGCCGGCTCACGGGTGCTGTCCGTCGTCCCGGCGACGGGGCTCCGTCCGGCGGCGGGCCGGGCCCGCACCGGCCTGCGGTGGGGCCGGGTGGTCAGGCGGTGGGCAGTTCGGCCTCGACCAGGTCGGCCGCGCGCCGGGTGCCGCCCTCCTCGGCCATCTCCGCCCGGACGGCGCCGAGCCTGCGGGCGACCTCCGGGTCGTCGACCAGGGCGAGGGCCGCGGCGCGCAGTGTGTCCGCCGTGGCCCGAGCCGCGGGGACGTGCCGGGCGACGCCGAGCTCCTGGAGCACGGCGGCGTTGCCGAACTGGTCGGCGGCCTGCGGCACGGCGATCATCGGCGTGGCCGTGGCCAGGCCCTCCTGGCAGCCGCCCGCACCCGCGTGGGTGACGAACAGGTCGGCCTGCCGCAGGATCTCCGGCTGCGGCACCCAGGAGCGGACCTCCACGCCGGCCGGGATCTCCCCCAGCTCCGCCGGATCGACGTGCCGCCCGATCTGGAGGACCAGGTGCCAGCCCGGCAGCCCGCCGAACGCCTTCAGACACTCCCGGTAGAAGGCCGGCTGCTTGGTGAAGGACGAGCCGAGCGACACGAGAACGACCTTCCCGGCGCCGGCGGGACGCCGCCAGCCGCCCCCTGCCTCCTCCCCGCTCCCGTGGTCGTGGTGGGTCCGGCAGGCGCCCACGAAGCTGTGCACGGTCTCGTCCACCCGGTCGGCGTGCGGCTGGAGCGCCTTCGGGATCAGCACCAGGGAGCGGGCGGGGCGGCCGACGAACGGGTCGGGGTGCTCGCTGATCCCGTTCCGCGCCAGCCACGCCTCGAAGCGGGCGTAATAGGCCCGGCCCCGCTCGGTGTTCCTCGGCTCCTTCCACAGCGGCTCGGCGACCTCCTCCTCGTAGCCGTCCCAGGCCACGAGGTTCGGCGAGAGGGACACGGCGGGCACGCCCCAGCGACGGGCGAGGACGCGTGCCGGGTACGACGTGATGTCGTGCAGCACGAGATCGGGCCTCTCGCCCTCGTACGCCTCGATGAGCTGCGGGAGGGCCTGGATCGCGTCGTCGAGGAACGGTTCCACGTGGTCCAGCAGGGTCGTCCCCCACGCCTCCGGGTCGTCGTCCGGCGACGGGAGCGTGGAGTTCCACGGCCTGACCTCGGCGCCGGTCTCGGCGACCTTCCCGGCGAAGACGGGCGGGATGGCGTACCCGACGCGGTGCCCGCGCGCCACCAGCTCGCGGATCAGCGGAAGGCTCGGATTCACATGGCCGTGGGCGGCGACGGAGAACATGGCGATGTGTGCGGGGCGGGGCATGGCGAGGACTCTAGGCAGGCCGACATGTCCTGCCCAATCGGGCTTTCTCATGACGTGAGCGCGTCATGCAGATACAGCCACTGGTCCGGCGCCACCTCTCCGACCAGGACGCCCGGGTCCAGGCGGGCCGCCCGGAACGCGGCGTCGACCCTGCGCCGGGGGTGGGCGCGGCGCAGCGAGGCGTGCAGGGAGCCGCCGGTGCCGGAGAACCCCAGCTCCACCAGGCGGCACCAGCTCGCGTAGCCGGCAGTGTCCAGCAGGGGGGTGCGGCGGCGTTCGATGCGGACGATGCCCGCCTCCACGCGCGGCACGGGCCGGAACGCCCGCCGCCCGACGCGCCCCAGCAGCCGCCACTCGTGGCGCGGCCAGGTACGGACGGTCAGCAGGGTCCAGCGGCCGTAGTCCCCGGTGCGTTTACGGGCGTACTCCCACTGGGTCAGGAGCGTGGCGTCGGTGAGGGCGGGGGCGCCCAGGCACCAGTCGACGATGGCGGCGGTGCGCGAGAAGGGCACGTTGCCCGCCACGGAGAACGGGGTGCGCGGGGGCCGCGCGGCCAGGAAGTCCCCGGCGACCACCCGGACGTGGGGTGTGCCGGCGAAGCGGGCGCGCAGCGCGGGCAGCAGCCTCGGGTCGATCTCGTAGGCGCGCAGCTCGCGGCAGCGCGGGGCGAGTTCCGCGGTCAGCGCGCCGTTGCCCGCGCCGACTTCGAGGACCAGCGGGAGGGTGCGGCTTCCCCGGGCGGTGGGCGGGCCGGCCGGGGGGACGGTGGTGAGCCGGGCGAGGCGGGCGGCGGTGGCGCGGTCGGCGAGGAAGTTCTGCGAGAGCGCGCGCGAAACGCGGGTGGGGCGGGCCATGGCCTGCGGTCCTTGTCTTCCGTGAGGGGGCGAACGGGCAGCCGAAGGCCCTGACCGGAAGGCATGAGGACATGGGGAGGGGGACGTGGCGACACGAGAGCACGCGGGC